>JAKMGV010000006.1 GCA_022424725.1 Paracoccaceae bacterium | reverse complement strand
CACAGTCCAATGGGCATGGCCGCGTTGCGGGGTCTATTGGCCCACTGATCGCAACCTATCGCCCTGATATCTGCCCCGAACCCTCGGATGCAGAACACCAATATGCGGACATCGTTGCGCATTTGGCGGCACAGACCGATTTTTTACTGATTGAAACGGTGTCATCCCTGAAACAGGCAGAGGGCGCATTACGCGCAACGGATAAAACCGACAAACCTGTTTGGATTGCGTTTTCTGTGGATGATTTTGACGGATCAAAACTACGCTCTGGTGAAAATGTCTCGGACCTTTCGGACATTTTGAAAAATCACCGTGTTGATGCGGTGCTGGTCAATTGTTCGCGCCCAGAGGCGGTGACAGATGCGCTAGAACATATGAAATCATTTGGCCTGCCCTTTGGGGCCTATGCCAACGGGTTTACCAAAATTTCAGACGGGTTTTTGACCGATAAACCAACAGTAGACGCCCTAAGCGAACGTCATGATTTGGGGCCAACTGAATACGCAAAATTTGCAATGCATTGGATCGACCAAGGCGCAACCATCGTTGGTGGATGCTGCGAAGTTGGTCCTGAACACGTCCAAGAATTGGCCAAGCAGATCAAAGACGCTGGTCATAATATCGTGTGAGGAGTTTAACATGCCTACCCTACCAAACAAAGCACGTGTCGTCATCATTGGCGGTGGTGTCATCGGATGTTCGGTGGCCTATCACCTAACCAAATTGGGATGGAAAGACGTGGTTCTTCTGGAACGCAAACAGCTGACGTCTGGGACAACATGGCATGCAGCAGGATTGATTGCACAGTTGCGCGCGACTGCGAACATGACCAAGCTCGCCAAATATTCTCAGGAGCTTTATGGCGCGCTGGAAGAAGAAACGGGTGTTGCGACTGGGTTTAAGCGGGTTGGATCAATCACCGTTGCGCTAACCGATGAACGTATGGAAGAGCTAAGCCGCAGTGCCGCGATGGCCCGTGCGTTTGGCGTTGAAATTGAAGAAATCGCACCTGCCGAGGTAGGCGTGCGCTATGAACACCTGAACCTGGAAAATGTAGTGGGTGGTGTTTACTTGCCCAAAGACGGTCAAGGTGATCCTGCAAATATCGCCTTGGCCATGGCCAAAGGCGCGCGGATGCGCGGCGCAATCGTCCAAGAGCGTGTGCGCGTTTCGAATATCCACAAAAACGGACGCCGTGTCACCGGCGTTGATTGGATTGCCGAAGATGGTGATCAGGGATATATCGAATGCGATATGATCGTGAACTGCGCGGGTATGTGGGGCCACGAAGTTGGGCGCATGGCAGGTGTGAATGTACCGCTGCATGCATGCGAACATTTTTATATCGTATCCGAACCGATTGATGGGCTAAGCCAACTACCCGTTTTGCGCGTACCCGACGAATGTGCCTATTACAAAGAAGACGCAGGCAAGATGATGTTGGGCGCGTTTGAACCAAATTCAAAGCCATGGGCGATGGATGGCATCCCCGCAGATTTTGAATTTGACCAACTGCCCGAAGATTTCGACCATTTTGAACCGATCCTTGAAATGGCCGTGAACCGCATGCCGATGTTGGGCGAGGCGGGCATTCACACCTTCTTTAACGGACCTGAAAGTTTCACACCTGATGATGCCTATCACTTGGGTCTTGCACCAGAAATGGACAATGTTTGGGTTGCCGCAGGCTTTAACTCAATCGGTATCCAATCCGCAGGTGGGGCGGGTATGGCCCTGTCGCAATGGATGGACAGTGGTGAAAAGCCGTTTGATTTGGGGGATGTTGATATTTCACGCATGAACCCATTCCAAGGGAACAAAACCTATCTATTTGAACGATCCAAGGAAACCTTGGGCCTGCTTTATGCAGATCACTTCCCCTATCGTCAAAAGGCCACCGCACGGGGCATTCGCCGAACACCATTCCATCACCATTTGGACCAAAACGGCGCGGTCTTTGGCGAATTGGCGGGATGGGAACGCGCGAACTGGTTCGCGGATGACGGCCAAGAAGTTGAATATCAATACACCTGGAAACGCCAAAACTGGTTTGAAAATTCCGCGCGCGAACACCGTGCTGTTCGCGAAAATGTTGGGATGTACGATATGTCCTCATTTGGAAAAATTCGGGTTGAGGGCCGTGATGCCGAGGCATTCCTGAACCACATCTGTGGGGCAAATATGTCGGTTCCTGCGGGCAAAATCGTGTATACCCAATTCCTGAATAAACGCGCAGGGATTGAGGCGGATGTAACCGTCACACGCCTTTCTGAGACGGCCTATTTGGTGGTGACACCCGCGGCCACACGTTTGGCGGATGAAACATGGATGCGCCGTCACGCAGGCGATCGTAATGTTGTGATCACCGATGTCACCGCATCTGAAGGTGTGTTGGCCGTCATGGGGCCGAATGCGCGTAAACTGATGCAAGCCGTGTCACCCAATGATTTTTCAAATGATGTAAACCCTTTTGGCACAGCCCAAGAAATTGAGCTTGGCATGGGACTGGCACGTGTACACCGCGTGTCCTACGTTGGCGAATTGGGTTGGGAAATCTATGTTGGCGCAGATCAGGCGGGGCATATCTTTGAAACCCTATGGACCGCGGGTCAGGATCATGGCCTGAAACTTTGTGGCATGCATATGATGGACAGCTGTCGCATTGAAAAGGCATTCCGCCACTTTGGTCATGACATCACAACCGAAGATAACGTGATCGCAGCCGGTCTGGGCTTTGCCGTTTCAACCAAGAAAGAGGCGTTCATAGGCCGAGATGCGGTTTTGCGGACCAAAGAGAACGGACCAGAAAGCCGCATGGTTCAGTTCCTGTTGAATGACCCAGAACCGCTGCTTTATCACAATGAACCGATCCTGCGGGATGGGAAAATTGTTAGCTACCTCAGCTCGGGATCTTATGGTCATCACTTGGGCGGCGCGGTTGGCATGGGCTATGTCCCATGCGCAGGTGAAAGTGCCGCTGATGTTCTGGCCTCATCCTATCAAATCGATGTGGCAGGTACCTTAGTGAATGCCACCGCATCGCTAAAACCGATGTATGATCCAACGGGCGAGCGCACCAAAGTCTAATTTACTTAAGCTTTGGTGGCGAATTCGGATCCATCCCCGGTGCATAGCCGGGGATTTTTTCTTGCACGATTTCTGGCAATTCAAACCGTAATCCAACCTTAGTAATAGCGGCTGCGGCAGGTTCATCCGCATCAAAAAACGCGACATCCAAACTGGCTGCATCAACACCCGAAAATGCAATCGCCTCATGCGTGGATTTGGCCAAAGCGCGTTCGGCGTTTGGTTCTGCATTGATAAACGCTAATAAATGCCCACGGCTATCGTCATCATAGACAACCTGACACAGCCAGACCTGTTCAACTAAACCCGCGGCCGCAACCAATTTTGTATCCAGTGCCTTTAACACCTGTTCGGGAATGCCCGCAGGTGGCAGAAACTCTGCAGGGCGTGCCTCAAACTCATCGGGGGTTTCACCCAGCGCATCGCTTAACCACTCAATGGCATCACTTGGGATCAACGTCTCGGAACTCACAACGCCCAGGTTAAGCCCCATCCCCATTTTTTCCATAACCAACATGGATACCAACACCCGACCCGATAACGCGACATAGGGTGCAACATCGCCTGCAAAGTTGGCCAGACGGTCCGCCGTATCAAAGGCAAGGACCAGATTTTCGCCACCTCCCTCAATCACCTTGGGTTCTATGACATCTGCTTCCGCCTCTTTTTCCAATAATAGGTACAGTTCCGCATCCGCGACACGTTCATAAAACGCCAGATGCGCGGCCTCATCCTCGGGCGCGGCTTGCATTGCGGCAAATGCGCGATCAATCACTGTTTCACTCATCTCAGCTCCTCTTGGATGCGGCGTCGCAGTTCGGGCAACAAATCAATTTCAAACCACGGATTTTTCTTTAACCATGCGGTATTGCGCCACGATGGGTGAGGCAAGGGAAAAACGTCTGGTCCCTGGGCTTTCCACCCCCGAACCGTATCAGTGACGTTGCTAAACTGTGGCAAATGCCATTTCTGCGCATATTGCCCGATCACCAGCGTCAGGCGAATATTTGGTAAGCCTGCAATGGCCCGTGCGCGCCATGTACGAGCACAAATGGGCGGAGGCGGTAAATCAGCACCTTTTTCGTTGTAGCCTGGAAAACAAAACGCCATCGGTAAAATTGCAATGCGGGCAGGGTCGTAAAACTCTGCCTCTGTTACATCCATCCAGTCCCGTAAACGATCGCCTGATGGATCCGTGAACGGCAACCCACTTTGATGTACACGCGCACCCGGTGCCTGCCCTGCGATCAAAATACGCGCGGCGTGTTTACCGCGAAACACAGGGCGCGGTTCATGTTGTGTTTTCGTTGCGGCAAATCGTTCAGCGCACAGGCGGCAGTTTGATAATTCATCAAAGACGGGATTGGACATATCTCAAAAATAAGTCGTTGCGCAGGATATGCAAAACAATTGTTGACGCACGACCTTATTTCGATAATTTTAGAAATATGAAAATATTTAACGACTCCACGCTCACGCTTGAGGTTGCCGCATCCACATTTGCAGCACTTGGGTCTGAACAGCGTTTGCACGTTCTGCGCACTTTGGTACGTGCAGGACCGAACGGTTTGCCAATTGGCATCTTGGGCGATCGCTGTGGTGTCACAGGATCAACCCTAACTCATCATGTCAAAATCCTGAATCACGCGGGTCTGGTCACGCAGACAAAGCAAGGGCGATCCATTATTTGTGCAGCGGTCGCTTATGATCAAATCGAAACACTTTCACAATTTTTGATGACAGAATGCTGCGCTGATTGTGATCCAACATGCGAGCATGAATGCCATGACTGACCTAAGCCAATCGACACGTCAATTCCCAAAAATCGACGGCGCATTTGCAGCAATCATTGTGATTTATGTCTGCGTCGCGCTGTTTTTGCCTGCTGAATTTGGGGCAACCTTGGGGTTCATGGCAAATGCAATGACCAGTACCGCGCCATTTATCATCTTCGCGGTGCTTGCGGTTGCCTATCTAAAAGCGACAGGGGCGGAAACATTATTGGCACGTGCGTTTGAAGGTGCGCAAACCCGCATGATCGTATTGGCCGCACTATTGGGTGGATTATCCCCCTTTTGTTCATGCGAGGTGATCCCGTTTATTGCGGCACTCTTGGCTGTTGGCGCCCCCCTTGGCGCGGTAATGGCGTTTTGGCTATCCTCCCCGTTGATGGACCCTGCGATGTTCGCCATCACCAGCGGAACATTGGGATTTGATTTTGCAATCGCCAAAACTGTTGCGGCGGTTGGTCTTGGCCTCTTTGGGGGATTTATCACGATGGCGTTGTCAAATAATCCTGTCTTTGTTGATCCCCTGCGGGAAAAGCCCAAGGTTGGTGGATGCTGCGGCGTAAAGGCCCCGTTTCAGGGGAAACCTGTTTGGGCGTTTTGGCAGCAGAGTGAACGCAAACTGGCCTTTCGTGATACGGCCGTCGAAAACGCGGTTTTCCTGACCAAATGGTTGCTATTGGCCTACACGATTGAGGCATTGATGATCCGCTACATCCCTGCCGAATGGGTGGCGAAGGCCTTGGGCGGAGAAGGCATTGGAACAATCATCCTAGCATCATTTATCGGTGCGCCCGCCTATTTGAATGGCTATGCCGCCGTTCCATTGGTCGACGCATTAATGACCCAAGGCATGAGCACAGGCGCAGCCCTAAGTTTTATGATCGCAGGCGGGGTCAGCAGTATTCCAGCCGCGCTTGCCGTATGGGCCTTGGTGAAACCACGTGTTTTTGCCGCCTATTTGGGCTTGGCCGTTACAGGGGCAATTATATCGGGGATGATGTGGCAGGCCATTGCCTGACATAAAATCTATTGTCGTAAAACAAGAGTTTACGCTTTGTGAAGCTCAATTAATCACATGAAACCGCCAAAAACCGTTTGTTTTATGCGCCATATTCCATCAAACATAGGCCTGTGAAAGATGGGGCAGAGCAGGCATGTCGAAAAAGATGAATTCACAGGCGGTCGGGCTTGATATTGGGCTTAGCTTTATCAAATGGCTGACGGGCGCTGAAAATTTACATTATGGCATCTGGACGGACCTAGAGGTCACCGCAGGAAATTTGGGTCAGGCGCAGTCTGCTTACACAGAAAAACTGTTTTCTTATCTGCCATCTGGGTCATTGCGCATTTTGGATGTGGGCGGCGGTGCGGGTGAAACCGCGCGCAAACTGATCGCATTGGGGCATCAGGTGGACATCGTCGTGCCCAGCCCATTTTTGGCCGAACGTTGCCGTGCGAATGCACCACAGGCAACTGTCCAACTGTGCAAATTCGAGGATTTCGAAACGACGGAAACATTCGACCTGTGCCTGTTTTCCGAGAGTTTTCAATATATCCAATACAAAACCGCGATTGAGCGGGCCCAAAAATATGTAAAGCCAAATGGCAACATCCTGATCGCCGATTGTTTCCGCATCACGTCCGCGGACAAAACGGACAAAACGCGGCGCGTGGGTGGCGGTCATTCCATCACAGAATTCCAAAGCTATCTGACCGCATCCGATATCACTGTCATATCAAGCGAGGAGATAACACAGGCTGTCGCGCCCTCAATCGATCTTGAACAGGAGTTGTTTAACGTGTTCGGTCACGCGATCAAACGTATTGATGGTGAACTCCAATCTGGCAAGCCAACCTTGCGCTGGTTCTTGGGCCGACTGCTGCGCATGATCCTGAGCGAAAAACGGCGCTATCGCCTTGGTCAACGGTTGTTCGAAAAAGCGCGTACATCACAGGCCTTCGTCACGCACAATCAATATATGATCTTTTCCCTTCAACTGGGGTAGCGATAACGCGCTTCCCCGATGGTCTTGCGGTCATCCACATTTTGAATGACCGCAACTGCGACAGGTCATGCAGCCTTCGACCATTTGCATATCAAACTGACCGCAACTTGGGCAGGCTTTTCCACGGTTTTCATTTAGGTTCACAACCTGCTGACCGGCTTTGGGGTCTTCTTTTAACCCCATCCCTTCGCCTTCTAAAAAACCGATGGCTATCATATGCTGTTCCAACACGCTCCCGATTGCTGCCAGGATTGATGGGATATATTTCCCTTGCACCCATGCGCCCCCGCGTGGGTCAAACACCGCCTTCAATTCCTCAACCACGAAACTGACATCACCACCGCGGCGGAACACGGCGGAAATCATGCGCGTCAGGGCGACGGTCCAGGCGAAATGTTCCATATTTTTGGAATTGATGAATACCTCAAACGGACGACGATGATCGTTGATAATGACGTCATTCACCGTGACATAAATCGCATGTTCGCTGTCTGGCCATTTGAGTTTATATGTATTGCCCTCTAACGCTTGGGGACGATCCAGTGGTTCAGCCATGTAAATCACATCTGCACCCTGATCCGCCTCTGGCGCCGCTTCACTGCTTTCCGAAACGCTTAGGACTGATCCCGTCACATCGTTGGGACGATAGGTGGTACACCCCTTGCATCCCGTTTCATAGGCCTGCATGTAAACGTCTTGAAAATCATCAAAACTGATATCTTCGGGGCAATTGATGGTTTTTGAAATCGAACTGTCGACCCATTTTTGCGCGGCGGCCTGCATTTTCACGTGATCCAAAGGCGCAAGCGTTTGTGCGTTTACGAAATAATCAGGCAGGTCTGCGTCACCATATTTATCGCGCCACATTTGAACGGCGTAGTCAACGACCTCTTCTTCGGTACGGGTTCCGTCCTTTTGCAGCACTTTGCGGGTATAAGCATAGGCAAAAACGGGTTCGATCCCCGAACTGACATTGCCTGCATAAAGACTGATGGTGCCTGTTGGCGCGATTGAGGTAAGCAGAGCATTGCGAATGCCGTGCGTGCGGATTTGATCGCGCACGTCTTCATCCATTTGCATCATAGCGTCAGAGGCCAAAAACGGATCTGCGTCGAACAGTGGAAAGGCACCCTTCTCCTTGGCAAGCTCAACCGACGCCAGATATGCGGCGCGCGCGATGGCGTGCAACCAGCGGTCGGTTTGACGCGCCGCCTCGTCCGACCCATACCGCAAACCCGTCATCAAAAGCGCATCCGCCAAACCTGTTACACCCAAACCAATGCGGCGTTTGGCTTGCGCTTCTTGTGCTTGTTGTGGCAGCGGAAATTCCGATGCATCCACCACATTATCCATCATACGCACGGCTGTGGCGACCAGTTTGCTCAACCCATCAATGTCCAAATCCGCGTCCGCCTCGAACGGATCCTTGACCAACCGGGCCAGGTTGATCGATCCCAACAAACAGGCACCGTAGGGTGGCAATGGCTGCTCTCCACAGGGGTTTGTGGCCGCGATTGTTTCACAATATCGAAGGTTATTTGCCTTGTTGATGCGATCAATGAAAATCACACCCGGTTCCGCATAATCATAGGTGGAACGCATGATTTTACTCCACAAACCCCGCGCCTTAACCGTTTGATACACCTTACCATCAAACACCAAATCCCAGGATCCGTTGGCCTTGACCGCTTCCATAAAAGGGTCTGTGACCAAAACCGACACATTAAACATCCGCAGACGCGCGGCATCCGATTTCGCGGTTATAAAATCCTCAATATCGGGATGATCACACCGCATGGTCGCCATCATTGCACCACGGCGTGATCCCGCGGACATGATTGTGCGGCACATACTGTCCCAAACATCCATGAAGGAAAGCGGCCCAGATGCATCCGCCGCAACCCCCGTGACCAAGGCACCTTTTGGGCGTATCGTACTGAAATCATAGCCAATTCCGCCGCCTTGCTGCATAGTTAATGCGGCCTCTTTTAGCATATCAAAAATGCCGCCCATGCTGTCGGGGATCGTGCCCATGACAAAGCAGTTGAACAATGTCACCTTGCGCGCAGTGCCAGCGCCCGCTGTAATGCGACCTGCAGGCAAGAATTTGAAATCCTCAAGTGCCCCATAAAATTCGTTTTCCCAGTGATCCGCGTCCTTTTCAACCACAGCCAAGGCGCGGGCAATTCGACGCCACGTATCTTCAACAGTGCCATCAAGAGGCGTTCCATCTGCCTCTTTAAAACGATACTTCATATCCCAGATTTGTTCGGCGATTGGGGCTGCGAAACGTGTCATACTCTGGTACTCCAGCTGGCGTGATTTTTTACTTGATCGGATTAGATAAAATAGAGCTTACACCATCCAAGGTCAACTTGCCAAACCCAGAATTATCGCTATTCTACACTACAAATTGGGATTAGATATGACAAAACAACTACATCTTGTGAAGCTCAGCGTCGGGAGCGAGGGAATCGAAGGCCTACGCGCATGGCAGGCAAGCGCCCCCGCACAGGGGCCGGATGGGTTGCCACGCCATATCACACGGATGTGGCCCAAACAGGAAAAACAACTCCTGGATGGCGGGTCAATCTATTGGGTGATCAAGCGATTCATCCAATGTCGCCAACGCATTGTACGCCTTGATGAAGTCATCGGCGGTGACGGCATTCGCCGTTGCGCCATCGTGCTTGATCCTGAACTGATCCTAACCACCCAAGTGCCCCGCCGCCCTTTCCAAGGATGGCGCTATCTAAAGGCCGAGGATGCCCCGCTGGACCTCAGTAAGTCCCGCGCATCAGAAGACCCACTGCCCCCCGAATTGGCGGGAAAATTGGCCGAAATCGGCGTGCTGTAACGCGTCGGTATAACGTCGGTATCACGTCGGTGCGAAAATTAACCAAGTATTAATGGCGGACTTGCCGTCAGTCATTAAAAACGGTCGAATTAGCCCCCCAGCTTCGCGAACAAATCCGCCAGATCACGACGTTCGTCTGCTGACAAATCCGCATCGCGTGCACGCAGAAGGCAGGCTTGGGATTTTAGGATCAAACCATCACTTAGAATTTTTAGGTGATTGGCCCGCAGGGTTTCGCCCGAAGATGTGATATCGGCAATCGCCTCGGCCGTTTCGTTTTTCACGGTGCCTTCGGTGGCGCCTTGGCTATCGACGATCTGATAGTCCGCAACACCCGCTTGTTTCAGGAACTCCCGCACCAAGCGGTGATATTTCGTGGCAATCCTCAAACGGAACCCGTGACGCGCACGAAATGCGGCGGCGGCGGCATCCAAATCGTCCAATGTATCCACATCAACCCAGCAGTTTGGTACGGCCAAGATCAGATCGGCAAAACCGAAACCCAGTTCCGCCATCACCTCGACCCGCTGATCCCATGAGGCCAATTTTTCTCGGATCAGGTCAATCCCCGTAACGCCCAGATGAATGCGGCCTGCTGCCAATTCGCGGGGAATTTCACCTGCGGACAGCAGAACCAATTCCACGCCCGTCACACCATCCACGGCGCCGGCATATTCGCGATCTGATCCGGTACGCGCCAACGTCACGCCGCGCGCGCCAAACCAATCAAAGGTCTTTTCCATCAAGCGCCCCTTGGAGGGCACACCCAGTTTAATGGTCATGACGCGCCTCCTGCGATTTGGATCAAAAGATCGGGGCGAATAACGCCGCCCACCGCAGGAATGGCATCACCCTTACCCAACCGTTGGGTCAGAGCATCATATCGCCCGCCTGTAGCGATGGGGCTAAGACCCGCATGATCGGTTGCGTGAAACCCAAACACAAACCCATCGTAATATTCCATCGACGTGCGGCCATAGCTGGTTTCAAACATCAGGGTGGATGTTTCAACACCTCGGGCATCCAAGGCCTCAAACCGTTCGTCCAACCGCGTCACCGCAGCCGTGATTGACGGCAGATCAACGGCAATATCGCGCAGCTGCGCCAAGGCGTTTGGACAGGTTTCGCGCACCTGCAAAATGGCCTCGATCAAATCCACCTCAGACGCGGAAATGGGGGCCAAAGCGGCGTCAGATTTCAGAACATCAATACGCTCTGCCACTTCCGCCGCGCTGCGCAATCCGATTTGCGGCCCAGCTTGGGCCATGGGATCATCCGATGCGATCAACGCCTGACGCGCCACTGGCGTTTCTACGCGTCCTGCAAATCGATCCAACAATGCGCGAAACCGTGTGGGCCGCCAAATATGACGGCGCAGGGCAGATTTGCGGCGTTCAGATGTGTTCAACCCATCAACCGCCGCCATGAGAATACCAATATCCCCAACGGTTGCACGCACAGGCGCATCACCCAAGGCGTTTTGGATCAGGGCAAACACCTCGGCATCGGTTTCGGCCGGATTGCTGCGATCAAACACTTCATAGCCGACCTGCAGGTATTCATTGGCGCGGGTTGCATCATCCTCTTGGCGGCGAAACACAACACCGTTGTAGGTATAGCGCGCGGGTTCCGCCCCCTGTTCCATATGCATCTGCACAACAGGTACCGTGAAATCAGGGCGCAGCATTTGTTCACCGCGCAGTGGATCAGACGTGACATAGGCGCGGGCGCGAATATCCTCGCCATATAAACCCAATAGGGTATCGGCGGGCTGCAAAATCGCGGCCTGAACCGTGGCGGCACCCGCCTGTTGAAACAGGGTTTCGATACCTGCTGCCGTTTTTATCACCTTGGGGTTCATCGTCATGCCCCTTGGGTTTCACCGTTATGCGTCGCAAGAATTTCACGCACCTTGGCCAACATCTGATCACGGGGAACGGTAAATTGACTTGGGCGCTCTTTCCACTCTTCTAGGGTGGCGTTTTGGGCAATTTGTGCGCCTAGGATCAAATCCTTGATCTGAACGATGCCTTGATCCTTTTCATCCCCACCTTCGATAATCGCGATTGGGGAATTGCGTTTATCCGCATATTTCAGCTGATTGCCAAAATTCTTGGGGTTGCCCAAATAAACCTCGCTTCGGATGCCATTATTGCGCAACTCTGTCACCATGGCCTGATAATCGGCCATGCGATCACGGTCCATCACAGTGACGACAACGGGGCCAAGTGGATTTGACCCGATCCGGCCCTTTTCACGCAATGCGGCCAACAGGCGATCCACACCAATGGAAACCCCTGTTGCAGGCACGGCCTGACCTGTGAAGCGTTTGACCAAATCGTCATACCGCCCACCGCCAGAAACGGACCCAAACTGACGCTTGCGTCCCTTTTCATCAAAAATTTCAAAGGTCAGCTCTGCCTCAAACACAGGGCCTGTGTAATACCCAAGTCCGCGCACAACAGAGGGATCAATCAAAATTTGATCAGCTCCATAGCCCCCTGCGTCAAACAATTCGGCCATGGTTTCCAGTTCATTGACACCTTCGGCGCCCACATCTGATCCGCCGATGGCATCGCGTAGGTTTGCCAAGGTCGCCGCCGCCGTATCGCCGCGTGATGTTAGAAAGGCGACAACAGGCGCGGCCTGATCATCGGTTAGGCCAACGCCGTCAATATAAGCACCAGAGGCATCAAAGCGCCCCTTGCCCAACAGTTCGCGCACGCCTGCCTCGCCCACTTTGTCGAATTTATCAATCGTGCGCAAAACCGCGTCGCGTTGTGTATCATCCGCAAGCCCCATGGTTTCCAAAACACCATTCAAAACTTTGCGGTTGTTCACACGCACACTGTAATCTCCGCGCGGAATACCAATCGTTTCCAGTGTATCGGCCAACATCGCGCAAATTTCGCTGTCTGCCGCGACAGAGGGAGCGCCCACAATATCTGCATCACATTGGTAAAACTGGCGATAACGCCCCGGTCCCGGTTTTTCATTGCGCCAGACAGGACCCATCGCATAGCGGCGATAGGGGTTTGGCAAATCATTGCGGTGCTGGGCATAAACACGCGCCAATGGCGCCGTCAGATCATAGCGCAGGGCAAGCCAATCGCCCTCTTCCTCTTGCCAAGCAAAGACACCTTCGTTTGGACGATCCACATCTGGCAAAAATTTCCCCAGCGCCTCAACCGTTTCCACAGCCGAGCTTTCCAGCGCGTCAAAGCCATAACGATGATAGACACCCGCGATCTGAGAAAGCATCTCAGATCGTTCGCTTACTTCTGTTCCGAAATAATCACGAAAACCTTTGGGCGTTTCCGCCTTTGGGCGCGGTTGATTTTTCACTTTGGCCATGGTCATTTTCCAAGCTAACTTTTCGCGTTTCGCTCTAACGCAGATATCCTAAATGAGCAAGCAGGCAGCACAACAACCGCTTGATTGTCGCGCATGCTCCTCTAGTTCGATTTGCATGAAGAATGTTTTGATAATTGGACATACAGGCGGGATCGGTCGCGCATTGGCAGATCACTACCGTGCGCAGGGCGCGCAGATTACAGGTGTTTCGCGCACGACCCATGGTTTGGATTATATGAACCCTGCGTCTATCGATACCGCAATGGCACAACTTGATGGCCCCTTTGATCGCGTGATCGTAGCAAGTGGCGCATTGGAAGTCGACGGCTATGCACCCGAAAAAACGATACAGGCCGTCACTGCACAGGGCATGGCCGATCAATTCACGGTGAATGCAATTGGCCCTGCATTGATCTTGAAACACATCAAACGATTGTGTCCGCGGCGTGCGCCCGCGGTGGTTGCGGTTTTATCGGCGCGTGTTGGATCCATCGGGGACAATAACATCGGCGGATGGATCAGTTATCGCGCTGCCAAGGCGGCAGTAAACCAAATCATCCACACCAGCGCGATTGAGTTGGGGCGCACGCATCCCGAGCTTGCCTTAATCGCACTTCACCCCGGTACTGTCGCGACCAAGTTCAGCGCAAACTACACCGCCAGTCACCCCACCCAAACGCCTGAAAATGCTGCGCAGCATATGGCGCAGGTGATCGAAGCCATGACACCACAAGAAAGCGGTCAATTTTTGGATTGGGCAGGAAAATCAATAGAATGGTAAGACAGATCATCGTTATTTTGGGCGATCAATTGTCGCCTAACAACCCTGCACTGCACGCAGCTGACCCATCGCAAGATATTGTTTTTATGTCAGAAGTTGTAGGAGAGGCAACGTATGTGCGCCATCATCCACAAAAAATCACACTGATCCTAAGTGCGATGCGCCATTTCGCACAAGAGTTGCGGGAAAATAGATGGACGGTTCACTACACTACGCTGGACGATCCAGAAAATCATCAAACACTTAGCGCGGAAATTATAAAAATAGCTGCGCAGCATGAGTGTACAAAAATCATCATGACCGAGCCATCAGAATGGCGTGTCATCGACGATATGACCGCACTGCCATTGGATGTCACGCTGCTTCCCGATGATCGCTTTTTCGCGTCACACGGTGTTTTTGAAACATGGGCGGAGGGGCGCAAAGCGTTGCGAATGGAATATTTCTATCGCGAGATGCGCAAATCCACCGGCTATTTGATGGAAGATGGGAAGCCCACAGGTGGCCAATGGAATTATGACCATGACAACCGCAAAGCCGCGCCCAAGGATGTCACGCACCCCGGTCCAATCCCATTCACACCGGATCAAATCACCCGTGATGTCATCGCGGTGGTGCAGGCACGTTTTGACAATCACTTTGGGACGCTGCAGCATTTTGAATACGCCGTAACACGTGCCGACGCGCTGCGTGCGCTTGACCATTTCATCGCGCATGCCTTGCCGCGATTTGGGGATTATCAGGATGCCATGTTGCGCGATAACCGATACCTCTATCATTCTGTCCTGTCCCCTTACATCAACATCGGACTTCTTTCCCCGAAAGAGGTCTGTGACGCCGCCGAACAAGCGTTCAAAGACGGTCATGCCCCTATTAACGCGGTTGAGGGGTTCATCCGACAAATCCTTGGGTGGCGCGAATTTATGCGCGGGATTTATTTCCTAAAAGGGCGCGACTATGTGAACTCCAATTCTTTAGGACATGATCGTCCCCTGCCCGATGTCTATTGGGGCGGTGACAGCAAAATGTTGTGCATGACAAAGGCCGTCGAACAAACCCGCGAAACGGCCTATGCGCATCACATCCAACGTTTGATGGTCACAGGGAATTACGCATTACTGGCGGGCGTTGATCCACATCAGGTGCATGAATGGTATCTGGGTGTTTACGCCGATGCATTTGAATGGGTTGAGGCCCCAAACACCATCGGGATGAGCCAGTTTGCAGATGGTGGCGTTGTGGGATCAAAACCCTATGTCAGCAGCGGCGCATACATCAATCGCATGTCGGATTACTGCAAATCTTGCGCGTATAAAGTGACGTCGAAAAAGGGGGCCGATGCCTGTCCTTTTAACCTGCTTTATTGGCATTTTTTGATGCGGCACCGGGATCGTTTTGCAAATAATCCACGCATGGCCCAAATGTATCGCACATGGGATCGCATGGACCCTGACCATCGTGCCACCGTTTTGGCCGAGGCTGACGCCTATCTAGAGGCCGAAGTGCCGCGGGCGGATCACTGATCCGAATTGCTGACCAAGGCGCCGTTGTTCCATTCGCCGCTTGCCGTATTGCCGTTTGCAAAGCGTATGGTGCCCTGACCCTGCCGTTTGCCGCGCTGGAACGTCCCTTCATAAACGTCACCATTGGCGTAGGTGGCCACACCCTGCCCTGTGATTTCGCCGTTCGCCCAATCACCCGTATAGGTGAACCCGTCGGTCAATGTGATCGTTCCCGTGCCATGGCGCTGACCATTTAGGTAATCACCTTCGTACACCATGCCATCGGCAAAAGTTGCCTTGCCCTTGCCAGAGCGTGTTCCGTCCTGCCATTCCCCTTCATAGGTATAACCATCGGCATAGGTCATCACGCCAAATCCATGATTGCGCGCGTTTTGGAAACTGCCCTTGTAGGTCACGCCATTGGCATAAATTGCGGTGCCTTCGCCCTCAATCACGCCCGCGCTCCAACCACCTTCATAGCTGGACCCATCGGGGTAGATGATTTTGCCAGTGCCATCGGCCAAACCGCTGACAAAATCACCTTTATAGATGGAACCATCGGGATAGGTCACCTGACCCTGCCCCTGAATTTGTCCATTTTCCCAGCTGCCTGTGTATTGATATCCGTCATTGCCAATGAAGGTGCCTTGGCCAACACGCTGATCATCTTCGAAATTGCCCTCGTAAATGTCACCATTGGCATAGGTCACTTTACCCTGACCTTGGCGGCGACCATCTACCAAGTTGCCCTCGTAAACATCACCGTTTGGTTGGATTAATTTACCCAATCCATTGATTTCGCCCGCTTTCCAAAGACCTTCGAAAATCAAGCCCTCGGGCATCTCAAGCCGCCCGCGACCCTCGCGCGCGCCGCGCACGACGCTGCCATCATAGATGGTACCATCGGGATAGGTGATGCGTGCAGCGCCCTCTTTCACGCCATTGATCCAATCGCCATCATAGATGTAGCCATCTGGATTGGTCATAACACCGCGCCCGTGATGCATTGCATCGCGAAATCCGCCTTCGTATCGTGCGCCATTTGGGTATTCCGCAACACCCTGGCCCGAAATTTTTCCATCCAGCCAGCTGCCTTCATAGGTGCCGCCATCGGCAAAGGTTATTTTCCCAATCCCCTCAGGCTTGCCTTTGACAAAACTGCCTTCATAGCTAGACCCATTTGGGAAATACGCAACACCGTTGCCCCGAATTTCACCGTCTACCCAGTCGCCCGAATATTGATAGCCGTTGGGCAATGTGTAGGTGCCTGTTCCATGCTGCAGGCCATTGCGAAACGTGCCCTCATATATGCCGCCATCATCGTATTGTTTAATTACAATATCCGAAGTTTGCGCCGCCAATGGTGCGGCCATCAATGCCGCCGCAAATAGGGTAGATGTCAGTACACGTCGCGTCATGGTTGCCTGCATTTTTTCTAAGGTTGTGCGCAGCTTAGTAAACGAGGCGGCATCTGACAATGGCCTTTCGATTTCACCAATGGGGTGGGCGTTGATCGGCCACGTATTCAATGCCTTCGCTTTCGCGGTCCGCCTCGCGTTGCATCAACATCCCGACGCGACGTTCAAGCGCCTCAATCCGCTTGGATTGGTCGGCGACAATATCCGACAGTTCATCATTCACCTTAATATGATGTGCCAGTGCTGTTTCCAAATCCACAAGGCGACGATCAACATCGTGACCATTTTGATCCATTCGGGCATCCTTTCGCACAGAGATTTACCAATGCATTGAACCCTCTGCCCTGAAAATGCAATGGTTTTGCGCCGCATGGATCAATTAAAACCAATCATGTCAGGCGCAATCAAAGGCACGCTGACGCAATCGGAATTTTACCAACGCAATCGTGATCGCAAAAATGTTTTGGTCTATCGTCGCAATATCGAAGAATATCTTACCGAACGCGGCAGGGAACATCGCGTTGCCAGATTTCGCCGCGCGTTTAAACTGCGCCGAGCCGCCCGCGAAGCATGATATTTTGTAGATTCCATCTCTTTTCATTTCGAATTTCTTGGCTATAGTCGCATCCATGATGCATTCTAGTGCCATATCACCGCGTCAAACCCTTTTGGGTCCACTGGCGCTCGGCCTCCTACTAAGCAGCCTCTGAGCGTGCCATATCCGGTGCGTCCGCTCAGAGGAGACAGCAGAGCGCACCGACATGACACCGCTTAGTAGACATAGAAAAAGAGAACTCAGATGACACAATCCGACAACAAAGACCGCGTGGTGATCTTTGACACGACGTTGCGCGACGGTGAACAATCCCCAGGTGCAACAATGACGCATGCAGAAAAGCTTGAGATTGCCGAGCTTTTGGACGACATGGGCGTTGATATTATCGAGGCTGGTTTTCCCATCGCATCAGAGGGCGATTTCCGTGCAGTCTCCGAAATCGCAAATCGCAGTAAGAATTCCGTAATCTGCGGCCTAGCGCGTGCAAATTTCGGCGATATTGATCGCTGTTGGGAGGCCGTGCGCAATTCGGAACGCCCGCGCATCCACACATTTATCGGCACATCGCCATTGCACCGCGCGATCCCAAATCTGGATCAGGATCAAATGGCAGAGCGTATTCACGAGACAGTGACGCATGCGCGCAATTTGTGTGACAACATCCAATGGTCGCCCATGGATGCCACACGCACTGAACATGACTATCTTTGCCGTGTTGTTGAAATCGCGATCAAGGCTGGGGCAACAACAATCAACATCCCCGATACCGTGGGATACACAGCCCCTGTTGAAAGCGCTGATTTGATCCGCATGTTGATTGAAAAGGTTCCAGGTGCGGATGACATCATCTTTGCAACGCATTGTCACAATGACCTTGGGATGGCGACAGCAAATTCATTGGCGGCCGTCGAAGGTGGTGCGCGTCAAATCGAATGTACCATCAACGGGCTTGGCGAACGCGCGGGCAACACAGCTTTAGAAGAAGTAGTCATGGCATTGAAAGTGCGCGGCGATATCATGCCCTATTTCACAGGCATCGACACAACCAAGATCATGAACATTTCACGCCGCGTTGCATCGGTTTCGGGCTTCCCCGTGCAGTTTAACAAAGCAATCGTTGGTAAAAACGCCTTTGCCCATGAAAGCGGCATTCACCAAGATGGCATGCTGAAAAACGCAGAAACCTTTGAAATTATGCGCCCCGAGGATGTCGGCCTGTCTGAGACAAACTTGGTTATGGGCAAACACTCTGGCCGTGCGGCCCTACGCTCTAAATTGGAAGATTTGGGATATGTGTTGGCCGACAATCAGCTAAAGGACGTGTTTGTCCGTTTCAAGGAATTGGCAGATCGCAAGAAAGAGGTCTATGACGAAGACCTAATCGCATTGATGCGTGCGGGCGAAGATGCGGAAAATGATCACATTACGTTGAAATCATTACGCGTGGTCTGCGGAACGGGTGAACCACAAACCGCAGAAATGACATTGGTCATTGGCGGGGAAGAAGTTTCCACAACCGCCACAGGCGACGGACCCGTTGACGCAACTTTCAACGCGGTAAAGGCGCTTTACGGACACAAAGCCCGTTTGCAGTTGTACCAAGTGCACGCCGTGACCGAAGGCACAGACGCCCAAGCCACCGTCAGCGTCCGCATGGAAGAGGACGGAAATATCGCCACGGGCCAATCGGCCGACACAGATACGGTTGTGGCAAGCGCCAAAGCCTATCTGAATGCGCTAAACCGCCTATACGTCCGCCGCGGTCGTCTGGGCGAAGACCAGCGTGAAGTGAACTGGAAAGACGTGTCTTAATTTAGACTACCGTAACTTTAGTTTTCAGACTTAGATGGCACGCGAACACTGTTCGCGTGTCTATGCTAAAACGGAACGCGTACCCTTGCGCGTTGCAGCTCGATCAGGCCCATGGTTGTCCAACCAACAAAATTCGTTTCTACAGAGTCTTTGCGCAGCGCGGCCTTAAGGGCGCTTTCCACTGTCTTGCGGTCTTTCTTCGGCATTGGGGCGGGATCAATCACGATCTGGCCGCCCAAACCGCGCAACCGCAATTGGCGCGGTAAATCGCGGGCCATGGCAATATTCGCCTTTATACCCGCAGCGGGCGAGGTATCTTTGCCCGTATTTACATCAACGGTGACAAAAGCGCGCGTGGGTTCCATGTAATAATGCCCGCCATCAATGCGCACGGCGGGGGATTTCAAATCCTCAATCATGTCCAAAACACCATGCGTTTCAAAACACCCTGCCTCGGTCACAACATCAGCTGAGGCCGTCCATTCACGCCAGCCTAATGTGTGGGGGGTATCCGCCTCAACCAACAGCTCTGGCGCCCCATCCTGATCGGCCATAACGGCACTGGCAAGACCCAGCATGTTTTGCGCATCGTCCAAAATGTCTTCATCGTCTGCATCAGCACAACTGGACCGCAAAATCATACCATATTCGAATGGGTCTAACCCTTCACGAATAATCTGCAGCAGGGCATCACGACGATCATCATCCTTGATACTGCGGGATATGTTCAACCCAGGTGCATCTGGTGTGACTATGACATACCGGCTTTTGAACAACAGCTTTGACGTCACTGGAATGGCTTTGCCCGCTTCTGCAAAACCGCTGACCTGCACCAATAGGGTTTGACCCGGCGCTAATCCTTTGACCTGACGCAAAAACGCGGGGCCATCTGGGGTTTTCAAAAACATGCCCCCTTGCCCCTTTACAGGGCGATCCGCGACGGCACGATAAACCGTACCAGGTGCAGGCAAATCCGTTTCCAAAAACAAATCCTGCAGCTTGCCATCCTCGACAAGTGCTGCCACCTGACGGTCATTCATATGATCCAGAAGGATTTGACGTCCTTTCATCATGTCGCTCCGAATGTTGAAATGCCAGCCGCGTTTAACAGCGCATAGGTTTCCGCCACAGGCAAACCCATGATTGCAGAATAGGATCCGCTGATCCATGGCACAAACGCCCCTGCGGGACCTTGGATACCATATCCGCCTGCTTTGCCCTTCCAATCGCCTGTGGAAAGATAAGTGTCAATTTCTGCGGCGCTAAGCACCTTCATTTTGACGATACTTACGCAGTCTTTTTGCCAGATCGTTTCCGCCTTTTTCACAGCAACTGACGTGATGACACGATGGCGACGACCTGACATTTTATGCAAAAACGCGCGTGCCTCGTCCGCATCGGCGGGTTTGCCCAAAATCTGACGACCAAGCGCAACTGTCGTATCGCCGCACAAGGCAACCTCATCCGCGCCAAGTGTGATGGCGTCCACTTTTGACCGCGTCACACGATTGCAATAATTGCGCGGTAGTTCCCCAGCCAATGGAGTTTCGTCCACATCAGGCGGGCGCACATCATCAATATGCACACCAAGTTGCCCCAACAGCTCTTTTCGCCGCGGGCTGCCTGATCCAAGAACAAGTTTCACTTACTTGAAACGATAATTGATCCGACCTTTGGTCAGGTCATAAGGTGTCATTTCCACCTGAACGCGGTCGCCTGCCAAAACCCGAATACGGTTTTTGCGCATTTTTCCTGCCATATGTGCGTTGATCTCATGGCCATTTTCAAGCTCGACCAGAAACGTCGCATTTGGCAAGAGTTCCTTAACGACACCTGGAAATTCGAGCAATTCTTCCTTGGCCATAGTCTCTCCTACATATTGTTACGTGGTGCGCAGTATATCGCACCTGGCGCTAAATGTATCTATTTTTGAAAATTTTCAAGAGGATTCATTTGAAACTGTGGCAACAGAGACAGATAGATCACGCATATCTTGTTCGCTCCAGTGGGTTCGGTTTAAAACAACCCCGTCTTTGCGCACCGCTTTGATCGCATCCAGATCGATGTCGCAATAGGTCCATCCGGGTGTTCCAATTTCACCCAAGGCCATTACACCATCGGCGGGAAACCCACGATCAGGGGGGCCGAAAACCCCGCCCGTTCCCGTTGCCTCATCCACTCCGTTAAAGCGGGCCTCATCGCTGAGCAGGGAGGACATGACAGATACACATTGATTTTCCAACGCACGCGCCATTGCACCAATGCGAACGCGCCAATATCCATGCATCGCTTCGGTGCAGGATGGGACCAACAGCACATCCACATCCTTTAACGCGCGGCCTAATTTCGGAAACTCACTGTCATAACAGATAAGAATGCCAAATCGCCCCAGATCCGTTTCGATGACATTAAGCGGATTTCCATGTTCAACACACCATTCTTCACGTTCAAAACGGGTCATGATTTGTTTATCCTGCAGGATATAGGCGCCACTTGGATCAAAAACACCCAAACGGTTTACATAACGGCCATCGTCCCACACAGGCGCGCTGCCTGATAAAATGTAGACGCCATATCGTTTTGCAAGGTTCGCATATGTCTCGCAAATCCGATCAAATACATCTGAAACCGATGACAGCGCGGTTTCCATTTTTGCGGCACGTTCCTCTCCTGCAAGCGATGACAGTTCCATTGACGCATATTCAGGAAAAACCAAAAACTCGGCCCCGTTATCAGCAGCGTCCGCGACCCAGTGATCTAGTTTTTGTTCATATTCGTCCCAAGAATGTAACCAAGTAATTGGATAAGCCGCCGTTGCGATACGCATGATGTCCTCGACCATTTTTTGGACAGGCTACCGCGATCCGCACCAAGCGCCAAAGAAAAAGAGGGCCGAAACCCTCTTTTCCCCTGCAATACTCGTCAAATGCGCGATGCGCATACTCGTTACCTGCAAACACAAAAATATACTCGCGACGCATCGCATT
>JAKMGV010000215.1 GCA_022424725.1 Paracoccaceae bacterium | reverse complement strand
TTCCTGACCTGGCGCTGCATGATTTGAAACCTCATATCGTGGCATTCCCGAAGCGGTGCACTCCTCCTGTGTAATGTCATACATACGCTCGGCATTTTCATCTGCGGGCAACCCTTTCAGCAGGCCGCGATTATACCGATCACCAAAGGCCGTTCCTTGTTCAATGGTCAGCTGATAGGCAGATATATGATCAACCGCCATGGAAAGCGCCTCTTTCAACTCAATTCGCCAGCTTTCAGGTTCCTGATGTTGACGCGCATAGATGAGATCAAAGCTGACGCGATCAAAATTATCTCTCGCAATATCAAAGGCTTGCTTGGCTTCTGCGACCGTGTGCATACGGCCAAGTGCGACCAGATCATCATTCCTAAGTGATTGAATTCCCATGGAAATTCGATTTACACCTGCTGCTGCATAGCCCGCAAAACGCCCTGCATCAACGGATGTTGGGTTTGCCTCTAGGGTGCATTCAAAATTGTTCGCTTTAGGCCAATGAAAATGAACGCGTTCCAATATTTCATGCACCGTTTCAGGGGGCATAAGGCTGGGTGTGCCACCGCCAAAAAAGACAGAATTCAAAACGCGATCGCTGGTTAACTCAGCGTAGCGGTCAATTTCGCGTAAATATGCATTTTTCCATGATGGTTGGTCGATGGATTTGGCAACGTGGCTATTGAAATCGCAATATGGACATTTGGCGGCGCAAAAGGGCCAATGGATATAGATCCCAAAACCGCCGTTGCGCCAATCAGCCACCAAAACACCCCGCGACAAATTTTGTGAAACTGTCTGCACGATGGCTTATGCGATTTTTTTCATCAAACGGCATTTCGGCAAATGTGACGTCATAGCCGTCAGGTTGGAAAATTGGATCATACCCATGACCAATCTGACCACGCATGGGCCATATCAACTGACCCCTCACAATCCCTTCAAAAACCTCATCATGTCCATCTGGCCACGCCAAAACCAGGGTGCTTCGAAATTGGGCTGTTCTGGGGTAGGGCGCTGAACGGTCATCCAACATCGCATTGGTTTTTTCCATTGCCATAACAAAATCACGCCCGTTTTCGGTTTCCGCCCAGTCTGCGGTGTACACACCCGGCGCACCATCCAGAGCATCGATTGTGATCCCGCTATCGTCCGCCAACGCAGGCAGGCCCGTCGCCCGGGACGCTGCATGCGCCTTGATCCGTGCATTTCCAACAAATGTCGTTTCGGTTTCTTCTGGTTCTGGCAGGTTTAGTTCAGCGGCACCCTTTACCGAAATACCATAGGGTGCAAGCAGGCTTATGATTTCTTCCAGCTTGCCCGCGTTATGGGTTGCAACCAACAAGGTTGTGTCAGTGAATTTGCGGGTCATGATACCGCAGCAAGTTGATATTCCACCAATTCACCCACACCCTTTTCGGCCAGATCCAATAGTTGGTTCATTTGGTCACGCGAATATGTTGCACCTTCTGCGCTCATCTGTGTTTCAATCATCTGACCGTTCGCTAACATGATAAAGTTTCCGTCAACGCCTGCATCGCTATCCTCTGGATAATCCAGATCAAGAACAGGTTGGCCCGCGTAAATTCCGCAGCTGACTGCAGCAACAGGTGAAATAAGTGGATCGCTGGACAACGTGCCAGCCTTCATCAATTTGTTTACCGCTAGCTTTAGCGCAACCCAGCCGCCCGTGATTGACGCACACCGTGTTCCACCATCGGCCTGAATAACATCACAATCGACTGTGATTTGCATTTCACCCATTGCCACACGATCAACACCCGCACGCAGTGATCGCCCAATCAGGCGTTGAATTTCAACGGTGCGCCCGCCTTGTTTACCTGATGCGGCCTCGCGGCGCATACGCGACGACGTCGAACGGGGCAGCATGCCGTATTCCGCAGTAACCCACCCTAAACCTGATCCTTTAATAAAGGGCGGGACACGATCTTCAACCGTGGCGGTGCATAGGACGTGTGTATCGCCAACCTTGATCAAACACGAACCTTCGGCATGTTTAGTCACGTTGGTTTCAATTTGAATAGAACGCATTTCATCAAGTTTCCGACCAGAAGGGCGCATGGGAAAATCCTTTCGTTTGTTGTGGACTGGATACCTGTCCCTATATAGATTAGGCAAGCCCGATTGACGAATTAGATCCACAGGTTTTAATTGTGCGCCACAAAGGACAGCACCATGACTGACTCGAACGCCATTCTGACCGAAATGAACGACAGATCACGTGAAGTTTTCCGTCGCGTGGTCGAAGGGTATTTGAATAACGGTGAACCCGTTGGATCCCGAACGCTGACCCGCGATTTCAGTGAAAAAATCAGTGCCGCGACCATCAGAAACGTCATGCAAGATTTAGAGCATATGGGGTTGCTGGGATCGCCACACATCAGTGCGGGGCGCATTCCAACGCAACTTGGTTTGCGGATGTTTGTCGATGGACTGTTAGAGGTTGGTGAACTCACCGATACAGACCGCACAATGATTGACCAATCCACGGAGCGTGATTCGCGCAATGTTGGCGATATGTTGGACCGTGTTAGTACGGCCTTATCTGGCGTAACCCAAGGCGCATCAATTGTCTTGGCCCCAAAACAGGAAGCGCCAATAAAACACATAGAATTTGTGTCCTTGTCGCCTGATCGCGCGCTGGTGGTTTTGGTATTTGCCAATGGTCATGTCGAAAATCGAATATTTACACCGCCGATCGGTCAGACACCCAGTTCACTGCGTGAAGCGGCCAATTTTTTGAATTCTATCATGCAGGGCCATACCCTGTCCGAAGCACAGCAGGTTGTTGACGCCGAAATTACATCCCGCCGTCAAGAGTTGGATACATTGGCACAAGAGTTGGTCGAAACAGGTGCCGCACTTTGGGAGAACGAGGGAGAGCGTCACGAACGATTGATCGTGCGGGGGCGTTCGAATCTTTTGGCAAACGAAGCAGAAGAAGCCGAGCTTTTTCGCATAAAAGAGCTGTTTGACGACCTAGAACGCAAGCGTGATATTGCCGATTTTCTGGAATTGACCCAACAAGGCGACGGTGTTCGCATTTTTATAGGGTCTGAGAACAAACTTTTTTCATTATCGGGTTCCTCTTTGGTGGTTTCCCCGTATATGAACGCTGATCGAAAGATTATTGGTGCTGTGGGTGTGATTGGACCGACCCGCCTAAACTATGGGCGGATTGTGCCCATTGTGGATTACACCGCGCAGCTTGTTGGCAAGATGATCGCGGATCAAAGTTAGAGGTGAATGATGGCAGAGCCAAAAGAACAAGAATTTTTGGATGACA
>JAKMGV010000214.1 GCA_022424725.1 Paracoccaceae bacterium | reverse complement strand
GCGCTGGAACCGATTTTGGCAGGGGATGCGGATGCCAGCGGCAAAGACGGATCAACCCAGCAATTGGTGGATTTCATTCAGAAAAATTGATTGGGGTCTGGGTGCCCTAGTCTTGATCATTCATTGCCAATGTGCGCTTAGCCGACCTCGGTTGGCGCAGAAAGCGCCTCCCAGGGGGGAGGTTAGCGCTTGCCAATCCATAGATTGGCGTGAAACTGGGGCAAGCCTGTGCTTCATTCGGCACCTACTGCCATTTCTCATAATTCGATTGAATGGCGGCAATGCGATCTTGGGCCTTTGGGTGACTAAGCAACCATGCAGGGGATAATCCTGCATTTCCCGTCAGTTGGTCCAGTTTTTCAAACAGGCTCGTCTGTGCCTCAACCGATAGGCCTGATTGCAGCAATAGGGCCGTGGCATAGGCGTCCGCCTCAAACTCATCACTGCGTGAGAGTTTGGCCATCAGCAGACTGCCCAATCCATTGGCGATGATCCCACCGATCCCCGGTAAAAACCGCGATAGGATCGCGCCCAAGGCCACGCGCATGGCGTTTTGACCCGAAAAATCGATCATCCGTTTGCGCGAATGGCCCAAGGCCACATGGCCCAATTCATGGGCAATGACGCTGGCGATTTCGCCTGCGCTGACCTCGCCCAATTTGTATTTGTCGATGAACCCTTGGGTAATAAACACCCGTCCATCAGGGGCGGCCAATCCGTTGATTGTAGGGATGTCCTGAACATAAACGGGGATATCGCGCACCTGCATTGCGATCGCCATTTTGTCAATCTGTGCCTGCAATTCCGTGTCCTGCAGACGCGATGATGTTTGATCCAACTGACGATTCAATCGCCAAGACGAAAAGCGAAACATAACAAGCGCATAGATCACGGCAAGAAGGATTGGACCAAGCTGTAGCATAAAGCAGATATGGGGTTTCAGTGCGAACTTGTCTAGGGATTTGGCAAATAAACCGCAGTCATTAGCGCACCAATGCGCGCATTCCGTTTTCGATCCCGTTAAGGGTCAGTGGGTACATTTCATTTTCAAAGATGGTTTTGATCATGCCAATAGAATGCGTGTAATCCCAATGCCGTTCGGGAATGGGGTTTAGCCAAATGTGCGATGCCCATTGTTCACGTACACGCTCTAACCACACCTGACCCGCCTCGGCGTTCCAATGTTCATTTGCCCCCCCTGCATATGCAATTTCATAAGGCGACATGGATGCATCCCCAACAAAGATGCATTTGTAATCGGGTCCATAGGTGCGCAGGATGTCGTGCGTTGGGGTTTGTTGATCCCAACGACGGCGATTGTCGCGCCACACCCCTTCGTACAGGCAGTTATGAAAGTAGAAATATTCAAGGTGCTTGAATTCTGTGCGTGCGGCGGAAAACAGCTCTTCCACCAATTTTATATAGGGGTCCATGGACCCACCCACATCCAAAAACAACAATACCTTTACTGCATTGCGTTTTTCGGGGCGCGTTTGCACATCAAGATAGCCGTGTTCCGCAGTGGCGCGGATTGTACCATCAATATCCAATTTCTGATCGGCCCCATCACGCGCCCATTTGCGCAGGCGTTTCAGGGCAACTTTGATATTGCGTGTGCCCAGTTCAATACTGTCATCCAGATTTTTGAATTCGCGTTTGTCCCACACTTTGACCGCGCGTTGATGGCGCGATTTGTCTTGCCCTATACGCACCCCTTCGGGGTTATAGCCATAGGCGCCAAAGGCGGATGTGCCCGCCGTGCCGATCCATTTGCTGCCCCCTTGATGACGTCCCTTTTGTTCGGCCAACCGTTCGCGCAGTTTTTCCATCAGCTTATCAAAACCACCCGCGGATTGGATTTCGGCCATTTCCTCGGGGCTGAGGTGTTTTTCAGCCAGCTTTTCCAACCATTCACGTGGAATATCGACGGCGTTCAAAACCTCATCCGTAGAAATTTTCTCAAGCCCCGAAAAGCTTGCGGAAAAGGCGCGGTCATAGCGGTCAAGGTGGCGTTCATCCTTGACCATGATGGTGCGGCCCAGAAGATAAAAGGTGTCAATATCATAGGTGGCAAGCCCTGTATTAAGCGCCTCAAGAAATCCAAGATATTCCCGCAATGAAACGGGAACACCAGTGTTCCTAAGGTTTTCAAAAAAGGGCAAAAACATTGCGGCCTAGATGATTGTACGATCAGCGATGACAGTCAGGATAAGGCCCAAGAGCCCAAAAGCAAGGGCATAAACAAAGGCATAATGCAGAATGTCGGTCACTTTGCCTTTGCGTTTACGTGCGATTAGGGCGCCAGAAATCGCGCCAATCAATGCAAGAATTAGATACATACCTAGCCATTTCGACGGTTAAGCGGGTTCAATGCCTGAATTTCCCGCAGTTTGGTTTTCAGATGCTTTTCTGATCCAAACCCGTATCGTGCCCAGTTCAAACTGTCCAGCCTAACAATGCGTGCCTCAGATGCACGTCCCGTCAATTCCAAGGCCTCGGCGCTTAGAAACATCAAGGTTGATAGCAATGCTGCGTTTTCTTCCTCATAGGCTGCGTCCAAATAGGCGGCAAGTGTAACAAGTGCCTCTTGGCCCTTGCCAAATGCGATTTGATAGGATGCCAGCTGCACGGCGGTATGCGCCGCATAAAGGTTGGTTTGCGCAGAGCGACGGAACATTTTATCCGCGGCTTTAAACATCCGGAATGCCTCATCCGGGTTTGCACGCTGAACAATGCGTCCCATGGCAAAATAGCTAAAGCCCAGGCGGTGGTCGTTGTATTTTGCGGCCTGCGCGAGGTTTAGGGCGCGCGTGGCAGCGCCCATCCGTTCCGCTGCGGGCGTTCCTGGGCCCAGAGCGGTTTGAATTTCCTTGATCCAGGCGCGGGATGTTGGGGGCAGGGCGCGATAGGCGACACCTTCACCTGCGGGATTGATACGGCGTAAAATTGCGGGCAAACGAGCGGCCACCTCGGCGCGGGTCATTCCGCTGCGCAATTCTGGGGCATAGGTTGCACGCAGCACCATCATATCGAAATCCGTCAAGATGGTATGAATGTTGTCATCATTAAAGACAGAGTTTGGCAAACGATACAGATCGTTTAGCGGGCCCAACCCTTGGGCAAATTCTTCGTGTAGACAGTCGCGTATTTCCTGTGGGCTGGCGTCAGATGGAATAAATAGGGACACCATCCGCCGTTCCGTTTGCGCAGACCAACTGGTTTTCGCGGTTTTGCGAGAGGCTTTGAAATCCTCTAAATCAACGACATTTGGCGCTACAAAACAGGCCGCCATTGGCAATGTGCGCTGAATTTGTCGGCG
>JAKMGV010000071.1 GCA_022424725.1 Paracoccaceae bacterium | reverse complement strand
CGGGCAAGCGGTCCGTTGATCACGAATGTTTGTTTGCGATAGAGATCAATCATCCAACCCACCGTTGAAAACGGGATGGCCAAGACGAAAATAAGACTGAAAAACAAAACATATTCAAAACGCGAACTTGGTCTTGATTTGAGTCTGCGATCTGTATTTGAAAGATCTGACATATCACTCCTCTCCTGTATTTTTGGCGGATGTAGTTCCGCCGAGCGCCGAAACAGTTTCAAGGGCCACAAAATCGTGCCCTGACTTAAGTGTTTCAGCCTCTGCTGCATCGCGAAGGCGCTTTGCAGCAGAAATTCTTGTTAAAATGGGGTGCTCCGCGACGATACGATCCAGCTCTGCTTGCGCTTTGGGATCCCATTCAAGATCACGCTGTAGAACGGCAGGCGTTGCATCAACTGCGTCCATTTCGCTTGCCAGCGGCAAGATGTGGAACAATGAATCAAACAACCCATTGCACAATTCTTGAAGCACATAGGTCGCACCCGCGTATCCCATCATCGGCGTTCCCAAAGCACGCCGAATTACAGCACCAGGGAATGACGCGGGAATAAACGACGGCTGCGGACCATGTGCAGCCTTCAGTTCAGCAAGATATATCTTTTCGTTCACAGACCCAAAAACCACCAATGGCCGATGCTGTTCTAACAACTGGCGCACTTCGTGATTGTTGGTTTTCGATCCAGCCACGCGACTAACTGCAAAGGCACAGGGAAATCCCAAATCATTTTCCAAATAATTTCGAATGCCGCGTGCGTAAGTGTCATTTGCAACAATTGCAAAATTAGCAGTCCCAAAGAAATCTTGGGTTACCGACCGCCACAGGTCCCAAACTGGTTTGATAGTTGAATGCTTTTCTTGTTCGATAAACGGTTCAACATCTAACGACAAAAGCTCACCTAGCTTACGTAGGAATTTGGTTGTTGATTCAACACCGATGGGTGCTTGCAAATAGGGTTTACCCAAAACTTCACACAGCCCGCGACCAAATTCACGATACATGCAAATATTGACGTCCGCATTGACCAGGTTGCGCATTTCAGCGATGTGCGCGCCCAGCGGCATTACCATGTTAATCTCGGCGCCAATCCCTTCGACCATGCGTTTAATCTCGGCCAAATCGCTAGGCATGTTGAATGTGCCGTACATCGGACCCAGGATGTTCACGCGAGGTTTCGCACCCTCTTCTCGCTTTTTCTCAGGTGGCATCCGGCCTTTGGTCATGCCAAATTCTGTGAAAATCCATGTCATAGCCCGATCCGCAGACTGCCATTGATCTTCATCAATTGTACGCGGCAGGAACCGTTGGATTGTTGTTCCCTGTGGCGTCACGCCACCGCCAATCATTTCGGCAATCGAGCCAGTTACAACGACAGAAGGCAAAGCAGGATCCAAGGTTTCCCATGCACGCTTCATCGCCCCCTCGGTCCCGTCACGGCCCAATTCTTCTTCGCCAAGGCCAGTGGTCACAATTGGCAATTCATGTGGGGGCAGCGCGTCCGTATAGTGTAACACCGAGGTAACAGGCAGGTTTTCGCACCCGACAGGGCCGTCAATAACAACTTGCAGTCCCTTAACGGCACAAAACGCATAAACGGAACCCCAATATCCGCCCGCACGATCATGATCTAGAATGTGCATTAGATCATCTCCTGTGCTTTGGCAGCGCGCGCGGCCTTTTCGATTTTCTTTAGGTTCTGCGCACGGAAGTCTGGGCGAAGATTGGGCGCGCCCTGCCAAATGCCGGCAGTGTCGCCTTTTCCGACGTTTTCAAAGAACGAGCGCATGTTGGCCATCCGCTCCCCACCTTCGATGGCGGTGTTGATCACTTGCGCCAAACTGCCAGCGCCTGCAGGCCCCATCAGCGGACGCGCAGAAACAAGATTGGTGAAGTAAAGCGCAGATTGGCCTTTTTCTTTGACTTCTTGCACAAGCGGCGTCGTTCCAATTGCAAGATCTGGTTTAAACGCTTCGACAGCAGACAAATCATCCTCAAGCGATGCGCGGAACTTAATAACTGCGCCCTTTGATGCGAGCCATTCTGCATCCGCTTGAGACATCGGTGTTTTTGGGCAGGCCGTTCCTACATAGGGAACTTCGGCCCCGCTTTCGATGAGCAAACGTGCAACTAATAATTCGCTACCTTCGTAACCTGAAACAGTGATACGGCCATTGATTTGGTTTTGTGAAAGCGCTCCCTTGATCGCAGGTAAGAATGCGTTTTGCGCAGCTGCAATTTTATCAGCACCCACGTTAAAAGCATCACCAATCGCCGCCAGCCAATCGGCTGTGCCGTCATAACCAACTGGCGCACTGCCAATTGATGGACGCCCAGCGGCATCAAATTCGCGGATCGTTGATGTATAAAATGGATGGATCGCCGCAACCGCGCCGCAATCCAAAGCAGCATACATTTCACGCCATTCACGTGCAGGCAAAACAGGCCCCGCACCCAATCCCATTGGCGCCAACATTGCACCGATCATCATCGGATCCGCAGGGAACATTTCGCCCAGCATCGCAACCGTTGGTCGATCTTGCTTCCCGCCCTTTGGCGCTTGAACTGGGCCGGCCTCAACCTCTTGGCGGGCAAAGTTCAACATTGCGCCTGCAAGGATATCTTTCGCCTCAGCATGGGTCGGAACACCGAAACCAGGCACGTCAATACCAATGATACGAACGCCATTAATTTCGTTTGGCAGCAACCTAAGCGGCACACCACTTGCAGTTGGAACGCATAGATTGGTCACAACGATTGCATCGTATTGATCTGGATCCGCCAGGTCGTGAACAGAGTCGCGAATATCTTCGAAGAGCTTTCCCGTGACCAAAGATTCAGAGTCAAAGGGAACATACCCGACCGAACGGCGCGCGCCGTAGAAGTGGCTTACAAAACTTAAGCCATAGACACAGCATGCCGACCCCGACAAAACAGTCGCGACGCGGCGCATGCGAAGCCCAACACGCAATGACCCAAACGCAGGGCACATTGATTGTGGTTTGTCATGCGGGCCAACTGGATAATCGGCCGCATATTTTTCAAGGATTTCTGCATTTTCAGAGTTCGCCAAGTTGGCGTTCTTCAACTCTTGGGAAACACATGCACCTGCAGGTCCCGTTTGACCATTCGCGGACGGGGAAAACACCTCATCAGCGGGGTGGCCCTTGATCACATCGACCTGATCGGTGGTGTCGTATGTGACTTCCTTACTCATTTAAACCTCGTCGTAGATGACTTCTAGGGACTTTTGCGGCTTGGCATGTTTGCCGCGCATGTCAGTATCTGTCGCAGGAACCAAAACCACGTCGCCGCCTGTCTCCTTGCTATCGAACAGGTTCAACAAACCATCTTGATCCAATGGTTTTGGACGAATTGGAGGCGCACCAGCGACCTCTTCTGCAAGAGCGCCAAACAAATCACCCCATGGGCCAGCAGCAGTGCCAACAATCTGATAGTTTGCAGATTTTTTGCGCAGATCATCGTCCTGTGGGATTGCGGCCAGAACCGGAATATTAGCTGCTTTGGCAAAGGCTGCTGCCTCGCCTGTTCCGTCATCTTTGTTGATGACCAACCCAGCCACGCCAACATTTCCACCCATTTTGCGGAAATATTCAACGGCGGAACAAACGTTGTTTGCCACGTAAAGCGATTGCAGATCGTTTGAACCGACCAAAATCACTTTTTGCGCCATGTCACGGGCGATGGGCAAACCAAAGCCACCGCAAACAACATCGCCTAGGAAATCGAGCAAAACATAATCGAAATCCCAATCATGGAAGCCCAGCTTTTCCAGCAACTCGAACCCGTGGATGATACCGCGACCACCACAGCCACGACCAACCTCAGGACCGCCAAGCTCCATGGCGAAAACGCCGCCGCGCTTAAAGCAGACATCGCCGATTTTGACCTCTTCACCTGCGAGCTTTTTGCGCGTCGAGGTTTCAATAATTGTTGGACAGGCTTTGCCGCCAAACAACAAAGACGTGGTATCAGATTTAGGGTCGCAGCCGATCAACAAAACGCGCTTGCCCATTTCCGCCATCATGTGGGATAAATTGGCAAGCGTGAATGATTTACCAATGCCACCTTTGCCATAAATCGCAATGATTTGGGTTTTCTTGGTGGGTTCGCCACTGGTTTGTTCTGCCTGAATATCAGCCAAATCCATGTTGGCTTCATCACGCAGCCTTGCGGAATAATCCTTTAAGTTTGGAACTTCGTCTTTCAATTTAATGCCTCCCAATCAAGGACCATTTTGTAACAAGTGGGGTCTTCAAACGCCTGAACGTAAGCCTGCTTGGCATCCGCCGCTTTCGCGCGATGGGTCACCAACCCATCCAAAGACAGAATGCCTTCATCAATCAGAGCATTGATGGCGGTCATGTCATCTGCGCTCCACTCCGCCGCGATGCGGAATTTCATTTCGCGCATAAACGCATGAGGGAAAGCAAAATTGATGCGATCTGAATAGAATCCAGCCAACACAATTTCAGCACCGCGACCACAGCGTTGAATCCATTGATCAAGTAAACCAGTGCAACCCGATGCATCGTAAATCGATTGATAATCGCTCTTGGTATCTTGATCAGGGTGGATCACTCGATACCCTTGTGCGCCAGCCATCCGATTTTTATCAACTTCCCATACAGTCGGAGGTTCTCCACCTGCAACAACCGTCAATCGCGCCAGCAACCGTCCCAATACACCGTGACCAATGATCAATTCGGGCAAACGCGCATCAAATCCCGCCAAAGCATGTCGCGCAGTCGCCGCCAAGGCGAACAATGTTCCGCTATCCCCCAAGGCTGGATTAATTTTACGGACGCGATCTGCGGGGGTCACCAGATAGCTGGCGCTGCCGCCGAATAATCCTTTGGCTTCTCGAAATCCGCTAGAACCCGGAACAAAAACAAAATCGCCAACCTTGTGGCCCGTGCCCGCAGTCGCATCAACGACTTCTCCAACAGCTTCATAGCCTGGCACCAACGGATAGGCCAAACCGGGAAACGGCGGCATTGCGCCCGACCAAAGCAATTTTTCTGTGCCCGTCGAGATACCAGAATGTTGAACGCGCACCACAACATCTCCAGCCTCTGGATCTTTTAATCCTATCTCAGCCAAGGATAACTTTTTGGCACCTTCGATAAGAACAGCTGACGCGTGCATAATGATTCCTCGTTCCCGTTGGTCAGTTTTCGGGTGACTCTAAGTGTTATATTAACTTGACAGGACAAAGTGTCAATTTTTTTAGACATATGTTGACGTCATTTTTTCCAACACTCGATCACTTGCGTCACATATGGGCGCTTAGACCGATGAATTTTTGGGTTAGAAAATCCAATTTTCTTCATTATTTCAGCTATTTCTATGGCTGATCGGGTCTTACCCGTATTCATCGCCATAGTGTAAATCGCAAAATACGTATCGCCCCAACGATTTGGAGAGTTTTGCCCTAACATGGGCTCAGAAACAATCAATCTGCCATTTTCGGGCAGGGCGTTGTAAACCTTAGTTAACAGTTTGGTGATCGAGTCGTCGGAATGGTCATAGAGGACACGGATCAATGAAATGACATCGAATCCACTTGGCAAATCATCGTCAAAAAACGACCCTGGAATAAAGTTGTGCGCTCCTGATCCATTATTTGAACCAGGCAAATCAAAGACTGTTGCACGAATGGAATTCTGGCGCCGCAGCACTTCGGAAATGAACGCGCCGCTGCCGCCACCAACATCCAACCAAGAGCCATTTTTGGGCAAGGTGATCGCATCCAACGTATCCTGCGCAACCATGCGCTGCGATTTCGTCATAAGATCAGAATATCGTGAAACATCCTCAGCATCTAAGCCATCCTTCGCGCCAAAAACATAGGGCCAAAAATGCGCAAGTTGCCGCTCTGACTGCCCACCAAAGAACGCAACAGGGTCCTGCAAATCAGAGTACAAAACAGAATGATGATCGATCAGTTCAGATATCCCAGGCAAAGTCAGGACCAAAATTCCGCGACGCGCGATTGAAACCTGATCTTTTCGAACGACGACAAGGCCCAGCGCCTGCCCAGCACCACACAGAACCCGCGCAGCCTCGGCATCAGTCCCGATGAGGGATGCCAATTGGGCGATGGATTTGGGACGATCGCGCAACTTATCCAACGCACCCGTTCGCACAAATGTGAGCAAGATTTGCGTGTCAACAAATCCACTCATCAATTGGAAAATGGCCTCTCCTTCTTTTCGTGATATGCGTGACAATAGCGGGAGCCGCGCAGAAATATCCTGCACCCATTTACTTGCATAGAACTGGCTTTTCTTTTGATACCACCAATCTCGGAAACGCATGGGACGTTGTGGGTATATCTCTTGTTTGGTCATTTATCAGGAATGCGTTGCCTGGCGATCAACGGACATGAGGCGGCTGGATTGTAACTGTACCATTTTTGCAAGCTCTGCTTCACCAGGACAGGACGGGATTGAGGCAATGGCCCCACCAAGGATGTCGTTCAACAATCTCTTTGCACCATCGACCCCGTATTCAGAGACCGCACTTGGCCGGTCATTTTTGGCATCTTGACCCGCAGGTTTTCCCATATCCTGATCGGCACAGACAACATCCATCAGATCATCTGCAATTTGAAATGCCTGACCAATACGTGCGCCCAACTCTTGCCAGGGATCTGGATCATGCCCAGCGGCGATGGCACCCATTTGCGTGGCGGCAATAAACAATGCGCCAGTCTTTGACAGGTGATAGGATTTTAGATCAATCGTTGCTTCGTCTTCCCACGCCTGACCCGCACAAATCCCATTTGGAAAACCTGTATAATTCGCCAGATGTGCAACCAAGTTACAGGCACGACGTGCATCTACATTCACCTGCGATGTAAGCGTTGAAAACGCGCCAACTATCAGACTGTCACCTGCAAGCACTGCGGTTGTTTCTGAAAATTGTCGATGCACTGTCGGCTTACCCCGACGCGTGGATGCATTGTCAAAACAGGGCAAATCATCGTGGACCAAACTCGCGCAGTGTATGAACTCAAGCGCGGCTGCCGCGGCATCTGTCATCGTCGGCTGATCGTCGCCACACGCCATAGCAACGGATGTCAAAATGACAGGTCGAATGCGCGCACCACCAGGGAAAACAGAATAGTCAATCGCTTTATGCAATCCTGTTGGTGCGGGACCCTGAACTGCGGCGCTGCATATATGCCTTTGAATTGCAGCCTCAATTCTATCATTCAGCATGCACGCACCTCCTAAGTGACCATTACATTTAACACATGTGTAAATTATACTGGACATATTTATAGGAACGAGTCAACAATCCTGTCATGGCGCATGTGCAAAACTTATCAAAACATAGTCAGAAAATCGTTATTATCGGCGCAGGAATAGGTGGTCTTGCCGCGGCTCTTAGACTGTCAGCGCTTGGCCACAGGGTGCGGGTAATCGAGGCTGCGCCAACCCCAGGGGGCAAAATCAGAACACTTTCAGGTACAAATAACCCAATCGACCTAGGACCGACTGTTCTTACGTTACTACCTGTTTTTGAACGTCTTTTTTCAGATGTAGGTGAAAACTTACATGATCATATTTCCGTAACACAACAACATATCTTGGCACGCCATTGGTGGCGGGACGGAACTTGCGTGGATCTCAATGCAAATTTCGAAGCATCACACGATAACATCATAAATGCGTTTGGAGAAAAATCCGCTACTGAGTTCATGTCATATTATTCTGACACTTCAGTATTGTTTGACTGTTTTGACGAACCTGTCATGCAAAATGCCAATCCCAATCTACCCGCAATGATGCTGGCGGTCATGAAACGACCAAGTGTCATTGGCAAAATGCGACCAGTGTCCACTCTTGAAAACGGCCTTGCAAAACAGTTTTCAGACCCCCGATTGCAACAACTGTTTGGAAGATACGCAACATATGTGGGGGGCATGCCCCAAACCGCACCAGCGCTCCTCTCCCTTATTTGGCAAGCCGAGGCCAAGGGCGTTTGGACAATCGATGGCGGCATGCATAAGCTTGCGCGTGTTCTCGAAGCTCTCTGTACGGAGCGCAGTGTAGAGTTTTCATACAACTGCCGCGTTAAGTCGATCACAAAACAGGAAAAAACCGCCACCCAGGTGATCTTGGACACAGATGAAGCAGTCGTTGTTGATTCAGTCGTGTTCAACGGTGACCCCCGCGCAATCGCATTAGGCCATTTGGGCCACGATGTGCAAAACACTGTTCCCAACATCGCGCATGAGGAACGCAGCTTATCTGCCTATGTTTGGGGATTTGATGCGAAATGTAGTGGACCCAATCTGGTTCATCACAATGTTTTCTTTGCCGACACTCCAAATTCAGAATTTCGGGACATTGCACAGGGTCATATGCCAAACGATCCAACGATCTATGTGTGCGCACAAGATCGGGGGAAATCCGTTGCGCCACCCGAGATTGAAAATTTTGAACTGATCCTGAACGCCCCCCCCCTTACCCAGCGAGAGCCAGAAAACGAGGATTTTGAACGATGCAACGAAATCACATTCCAGAGACTGAAGCAATTTGGCCTTTCTTTTCACGGAAACCGCGCACGACAACACCTAACAATGCCACAGGACTTCGAGGCTCTTTTTCCAGCGTCGGAAGGGTCACTTTACGGGCAGAGCCCAA
>JAKMGV010000213.1 GCA_022424725.1 Paracoccaceae bacterium | reverse complement strand
CCTGGTTGGTTTGGCGCAGTGCCACATCGCGGCGTTCACCATCATTGTTCGGGAATGTTACTTCACCGCGACCATGAGATAATTTGAAAGTTTTGGGATCAGGTAATGGAAACGGACCTTGGTTCGCAGCTTGCGTACCATCGTCATTTTCCATTGGATATCCTTCGCGCATATTTTCGCGTTGGATGTAAAAGATAAGCAAAGCAAAAAAGATCCAGAAGAGCCACAGCGCAGCGCTTGCTAAATCAAAGTTTCCAATTAATGCCGTCGTCATTTTTTTTCCTTTCTCAGGTGTTCCAATCACATTGGAAAATCAGCGAGCTTGATGCCCGAATTTCCGTGATCAGATTTTGATTGAGTGCGCTGCGCCATTCGCACCAGTGGGACAAGTATCGCGAGCGTGACAATCAACACTGCGATCTCGAGGTGATAAACAAATGAATACCCTGTGGCCGGGGTGGCCAAGGTTCCTCCTAGATCACCACGCATTGCGAGCGTGTTGATCCAATCTCTTAAGGTTCCGCCAAGGGCAATTGCCAGTCCAGCTGAAGTCGCCTGAGATGCCCCCCATGCCCCCAATGCCAGCCCATGCGAAGTATTTTCATTTTCGCCCAGCAGCATTGCGGCGATCAGCGTGGAAACGGCAAATAGTCCCGAGCCCAACCCAATCAAAAACGCCCCCACGAAAAAGAGAGGGGTTGATCCAATAGGCGCTGAAACAATGACCGCAGGGAATGCAAGTAACCCAACAAAGATGCTATTTGACATCAACCGATAGGTACTTTGGCCCGCCTTTAGTCGACGGGCGGCATATGCCAACCCCACCAACGCACCAAATGCCCAAGCCGCCGTAAGCCACGTGGTTTGACCAACCGCCAAACCCAGGATTTCCCCGCCATAAGGCTCTAACAGGACATCCTGCATATTGAAGGCCAACGTTCCGAGGAAGACGACCAAAATCAAACGTGCACTTGCGCCCTCGGCCATGAATGTCGACCAGGTTTTTGCGAAACTGGGACGTGGTGCTGAACGCTGTTCCTTCGTCATTGGGCTCACATGCTCTTGCTTCCAAAGAGCGATCAAATTCAACAGAAGGCCACCCAAAGCAGCGCCTTGAACCACTCTGATCAAGGTAAGGTTGGTGAAATCTCTTAGCAGCCATCCAATCAATAGCGCAGATAGACCCATGCCCAATAAATACATTACATAGAGCAGCGCAACGACACGTGGCCTTGTCTCTTCAGTCGCGCGATCGCTTGCTAAGGCAAGGCCAGCGGTTTGTGTCATGTGCAAACCAAGACCCGTCATCAAAAACGCCAAGGCCGCCAACACTTCACCAGCCCACGTGGGCCCAACCGTTTGATCACCCGATAAAACGAGCAAGGCAAATGGCATGACGGCAAGCCCACCCATCTGCCAAAGCGAACCAAACCAAATAAATGGCACGCGTTTCCAGCCGATAGCAGAACGATATGTGTCGGATCGAAAACCAATAAGGGCGCGGAATGGTGCGATTAACACAGGCAATGCAATCATAATCGCAACGATCATCGCAGGCACGCTCAGTTCGACAATCATGACGCGGTTGAGCGTGCCCAATAGCATAACGCTCGCCAGCCCCACAGACACCTGAAACAAGGACAAACGCAACAACTGCCCAATCGGTAAATCCCGACTGGCCGCATCGGCGAACGGCAACATTCGACGCGTAAGCTTTGTTAAAGGATGGGGCATGCGTTGTGTCATTTATGAACCCTCAACGCATGTGAAATATAAAATCCCGAAGTGATCCGACCCAAATCCGTTAGTGCAATTCCTTCACCCAGCGCACGCGAAAGCGAGCGTGGAGAATGTGGAACCATGGTTGGAGATTTGTCACCGCGCGGCGCAAGTTTTCCTGCATACCACATCATCATCAAAAGAGGTGTTTTTGGCGCAACCGTAAACACGACATCTTTAGATGTACGGCGTGCAAGGTTATCTAGCACATTCGCTAGATCACGCTGTGAATAATAGATCAAACTATCCATCGCCAGCACGTAGTCAAAGCTGCCCAGCGCTTTGTTGTTCATATCGCCTGCCGCAAATTCAATTTGATTGTGGAGTGATGAAGGAATCCGCCGTTGTGCGATTTCAATTAATGAAGGACTAATATCGATTGCGGTGACTTTTGCGCCCCGTTCGGCAAGCGCTTGACTGACCTGGCCGACACCGCATCCCGCATCCAGAACCCGCGCATCCTTCAAGTCGTTTGGAAGCTGTGACAACAATTTCGCGCGCATCTGGTCACGACCAGCACGAACCGTTTGACGAATACGCGAAACAGGAGCGTCAGAGGTTAGTCGCTCCCATGTTTTTGTCGCGGTTTTGTCAAAGTATGTCTCTACGCGTGAAAGAGTTTGATTATAGCTCATCAATCAAACCCCAATAATTCAAAGATATCACGGTCCTCTAGCGGGGCCGGTGCCAAAGGCTCGGTTCCATTCCAAAGGGTTTCGGCCAGTTTGATGTATTCGGCCTGAACGATGGCGACATCTTCGTCCATGTCCATTTCAAATAGTGTTTTCTTTTTCAAACGTGATCGTCGGATGACATCCACATCTGGCATGTGTGCAATACGGTTAAACCCAACTGTATCGCAGTAACGGTCAACTTCATTCGTTTCTTTTGATCTGTTGGCGACACAACCAGCAAGTCGCACCTTGTAGTTGTTTGATTTCGCCTGAACAGCAGCAATAATGCGGTTCATTGCATAGATGCTATCAAAATCATTCGCCGTGACAATCAACGCACGATCCGCGTGTTGCAGTGGCGCTGCAAACCCACCACAGACCACATCACCAAGAACATCAAAAATAACAACGTCAGTATCGTCTAGTAGGTGGTGCTGTTTCAACAGTTTTACTGTTTGCCCAACGACATACCCACCACATCCTGTACCCGCAGGTGGTCCGCCCGCTTCGACACATTTAACACCATTGAAGCCTTCGAAAACGAAATCTTCTGGACGCAATTCTTCTGCGTGGAAATCGACCTCTTTCAAGATATCGATTACCGTTGGTACCAATGAGCCAGTCAATGTAAAGGTGCTGTCGTGTTTAGGATCACATCCTATTTGCAGCACGCGCTTGCCCAGTTTGGAAAATGCAGCTGACAAATTGGAACTTGTCGTTGATTTGCCAATGCCGCCTTTTCCGTAAACGGAAAAAACCTTGGCCCCTTCGATTTTCATGTCAGGATCTTGGTGAACTTGAACAGAACCCTCACCATCCAAACCGCTTAGGCGCGGGATTGTTTTATCTAGTGGTGCCATGGCGTAAGCCCCTTTTTGTGTGGGTTCTGAGTAATCATTGTGCGGCAATCCCTTCCATACGATCTTCAAG
>JAKMGV010000212.1 GCA_022424725.1 Paracoccaceae bacterium | reverse complement strand
TTTGGACGACACCATGCGCATCGCCTATCAACAAATGTCAGAACGCTGGCATAGCCGTGATGATGTCAAGGATTTGCGGACCTCTGCCTTTATACTTGCCATCGATAAAATCGCGGCGGGCTATCGCGCCAAAGGTATCTAAATAAAAAAAGGCGCGTATCAATTACGCGCCTTTTTATTTTATTACTTAGTCCGTGTTATCTGCGGCGATCACGGCGGCTGTTCATCGGTTGGAACGCAACGCCCACATGTGCCTCGCAATAGGGTTTGCCTGTTTGTGTTGGCAAACCACAGAACCAGAAATCAGGCGTCGCAGGATCGCCGACTGGCCATTTACAGGTCCGCTCTGTCAGTTCTAGCAAAGTCAGCTTTTTCGCTTTCTTTTCGATTTCAGAAACACGCGCCAATGCTTCTGGGCTAATCTCATTTGCAGATGGCTGTGGCGGCAATGGCTGACCCGCTGGAATGATTTGACGACGCAGCGGTGTCACGTTTGATTGCTTTTCAGCGGCGGGTTCTGCGGCCTTGGGCGCGGGCGCCTCTTTTGGTGCTGCGGCCTTGGCTTCCGCCTTTGGTGCTGCCTTCGGCTTTGCCTCTGACTTGGCAGAGGAATTTGATGTCGCACGGTTTGATAGGCCCAGACGGTGCACCTTACCAATTACCGCGTTGCGCGTCACACCGCCCAATTCTTTGGCGATCTGGCTGGCGGATTGTCCTTCGCCCCACATCTTTTTCAGAATTTCAACACGTTCATCGGTCCAAGACATCGCGGCTTCCTATCCAAATGGTGACCCAGTTGCGTCACCTAACGTTTTTCAGTGTTCTATCATATCAATTGAACGGCGAAGTACAAGGCATCATGCCAATTTGTTCGCATTCTTTCCCTAAGATGCGACACGTTCGGATTTAGTGGGAATAAGTTGTTGTGCAGCACCTGCTAACAAAAGGTAAATTGATGTGATCATAAGGCCATAATGCGCCCAACTTTGCGGGTCAAATGACACCCATGCGGCCCATCCTGCACAGATTGTCCAAAACGCCCCCATCGGCAGTGAAACCACCCGCCAGCGTTTTGTGCGTGTTGGATGGATGAATTTGATCGGCAAAAACATCGCAATCGCCAAAACCGTTGTGACACTCAGAATGACCCAATCGGGGGGCGTCAGGCCAAAAAACACGATTACGACCATGTTCCAGCACCCCGGGAATCCGCGAAACGAATAATCCTCGGTCTTCATCCCGCCATCTGAGAAATACATCGCAGATGAAAATGTGATCAGGATCAGAACATACCACGCATGCCATCCATCCAGTAAATGCGCCTGAAACAGTGCGAATGCAGGAATAAACACGTAGGTCAAATAATCAATAATCATATCCAACAGCGCACCGTCAAAGCGTGGGGCGTTGGTTTTGACGTCATATTTTCGCGCCAGTGGCCCATCGATGCCATCCACGAAAAACGCAACAACCAGCCATAGGAACATCACAGGCCAATCGTGATTGGCCGCTGCCAACAGCGCCAGCATGGCAAACACGGCGCCACTGGCAGTAAGTAGATGCACCGAGAGTGCGCGTAGTCGTAAACTCATCTGCATCCTATGCGGGATTTTTGTATGATCCGCAATGCGTAATCGCCTAGGCCTTGGGGTGGGTGGATTTGTAAACATCCAAAAGACGCGCGGTATCAACGCCCGTGTAGTGCTGTGTGGTTGACAGGGACGCATGCCCTAACAGTTCTTGGATGGCCCGTAAATCACCCCCTGCATTCAGGAGGTGCGTCGCAAAGCTGTGGCGCATGGCGTGTGGGGTAACAGATGCGGGCAATCCCAGTTGATGACGCACGTTTTGGATTGCGCCTTGAATGATGCGTGGATTGAGTGCGCCACCCCGTACCCCTACGAACAATGGCCCGTCTCCCGTCAATGCATAGGGGCAAAGCGCACGATAGTGTTCAACCGCGTCCCGCGCAGCGTCAATAACAGGGACAATGCGAGTTTTCCCGCCTTTACCGATAATCCGCAGGCTGTCGGGTAGGGGGGCATCGCTACAGGTCAGTGAAAGCGCCTCTGATATCCGTAATCCACAACCATAAAGGAGGGTGACAACCGCCGTGTCACGTGCACCCACCCAATCCGATTGGGATTGTAACTCAACCGTTTCTAAAACTTGCACGGCTGCATCCTCGGCCAAGGGGCGGGGGAGTTTTGCCTGAAACTTGGGTGATTTCGCCGCCAGAACCACCGTTGGATCAAACTCCAATTGACGGGCAAGCCATCTGTAAAAACTTTTCACCGCAGACAATTTTCGCGCCAAAGTGCGGGGTGTCACGCCCTGTTTGCGTTCATTGGCCATCCACGCGCGGATATCTGTAGTGTAGACCCCGCGCAAACTGGCGCTGCCCGCTTCGCCCGTGTGAATCGCGATAAAGGCACAGTAATCTTGGACGTCGCGTTGATAGGCTTTGATTGTGTTGTCACTGCTGCCTTTGGTGGCGCGCGACACATCTAACCACGTGTTGATATAGGTGCTGACTTCCACAGAAGTCATACCAGCCAGCGACGCAGCACGCGTTCCAGCACACCTGCAAAGAACGACAGAAGATCAGTCGCCTGTTGCGGGGAAAATTGTTTTGCATCCACACTGCCAAATGCGGCCATCGCAGACGGACGCGTCCCGCCCAGTGACAAATGCAATGCGGCCTCTGACAGGATAGGCGCAGATTGTTCACCATAAATTTGGGATGCACCGCGCGGCGCTGGGCGCACAACGACATTGGAACTGAGCGTGCCGTGGCCCTGTGTCATATAGGATTGCACAAAACCCGGCCCCTCAACCCCGATCATCGGGTGCAGATTACTCAGCGTTTGGGCCTGCGCCGTGTCAACAGCGCGTGTTTCAAATATGATCCGAATTGTGTCCACGCGCAGGATTTGCGCGACGTCATCATTCAGAATGCTTAGAAAGGCATCAAATGACTCTACATCCATCATTCGCAAGACGGCGCGATGAATTTGATTTGTACCCGCTAGGTTGTCATAGGCGGCTGCAATCACGCTTTTGTGGGTGTCTTCCAGGCGGTCCAAACGCTCTTCCAGGCGCTGCATCGCCAATCCGCGCAGGTCAATCACATTCGGCCCGCGCGCCTGATCATTTGCCGAAATCAACGCACGCATAACGTCATCATCATCCAAGATGACATCAGGCTGTGCCAAGATTTTATCTTTTAAAACGCGATCCATCGTGCCTATCCACCTTACCCGATTGGCTTAACCTATCGCGATTTATCCACAGATTACAGGATTTTTTGCCCTGTGTCCGCGATGTCGGCCAAGAATGCTGCCAAACCTTTGTCGGTCAATGGGTGGTTTGCAAGCGATTTGATCACAGCTGGTGG
>JAKMGV010000070.1 GCA_022424725.1 Paracoccaceae bacterium | reverse complement strand
TTGTGCCGTTTTGCATCTGACCCACTGCGTTTGCAGGGTCAGTTGTTACCGCAAGACCCGCGATTGCCCATGCAGCCAATGCTGTGATCAGCATACCAACGGACATCGTGCCGTAAACTTTGTTCATATGTGCGCGTAGACCTTCGTCGATCTGTGCCGCACGTGCGCCCATTGCGGAACGCATTGTGTAATTGTCTGCCATTATAGTACCTCCAATAGCCGAATGACTGGTAACCATCGATCCTGCGGTGAATATCGTTATTTTCCGAGGGTTTTTCAAGATTTTTCCAAAAGAAACTTTCTGAAACTTTTGTGAATTATGTCAGGGTCGGATCAACATGGATCACAACCTTGCCCGTTGATTTGCGCGCGCGCAGCAAATCAATCCCATCCTCCGCCTGTTCAAAGGGCAACAGATGGCTGATGTGTGGGTGTAATGCGCCTTCGCTATGCCATTTGACCAATTGGGCTAAACTGTCGCGCACGACTTGTGGTTTGAACGCCAGATAACCGCCCCAATAAAATCCCAAAACCGCGATGTTTTTAACCAATAGGTGGTTGGCGGGAATTTGTGGGACATCTCCGCTGGCAAATCCGATGGTTAAAATGCGTGCCTCGGGGTTGCAGGCGCGAAAGGAGGCCTTGAATTGGTCACCCCCCACAGGGTCATAGACGACGTCAACACCGCCCAATGCCTTTAGCTCGGCACGTAAATCCGCATCTGTCGCATCAATTACATGATCTGCGCCTGCCTGTGCCGCGATGGCACATTTGTCGGCTCCTCGGGCCACTGCAATCACGCGGGCGCCCATCAATTTGCCCAACTCTACTGCGGTTAGCCCAACACCCCCAGCGGCACCCAGCACCAACAATGTTTCGCCCGCCTGCAAGCCCGCGCGGTAATCCAAGGCAACATGGGATGTCCCATAGGCAATCTGTAGTGCCGCGGCATCCGAAAACGGCATGCTGTCGGGCAGGGTGATCATGCGATCAACGTCAAAACATCCAAATTCGGCCAATCCGCCTTGGCCCCCGAAAACGGCAACGCGGGATCCAACAGCAGGGGCATCCGTGTCAGGGCCGATGGCGTCAACAATCCCTGCCACTTCCATGCCTAGGGTGAATGGCGGCTCAGGCGTGTCTTGATAGGTTCCTTTTTGCATTAACAAATCTGCAAAATTCAAACCGCAGGCTGCGATTTTTATCCGTATTTGTCCCTGTGATGGTTCGGGAATGTCCACATTTGTCATGTGAATGGGGGCATCAAATGCATGCACCTGCAGCGCTTTCATATCGGCTCCTAACTTTTTTCTTCACCTAATCGGGCAGATCGAATGTTGTCAAACGCAAAGGGGCATTCGGGGCGCGGGGAAATGACGCGTGAATTACCCTGTCCTTTGACTACACGTTTAGATTGCACCTATCCTTTTGAGTATTCTTTTTATGAGAATTCGTTCTTCCCAAAGGCTGAAATGCGATGATAACCTAGGGTTGCATGCTTGGGATGTGGTCATGCGCTTTTGATTGATTCTCAAATCGATCAGATTTGTGTCGTTCAGGGATAGAACGGCATACTAAGGCAAAGGAACACGACATGGCACATCCCGTCGATCAACACGTGGGAAAACGCATTCGACATCGCAGATGGTTGGTTGGGATGACCCAACAACAACTTGCGGATCAAGTTGGAATTAAATTTCAGCAAATCCAAAAATATGAAACGGGCGCAAACCGCGTAAGCGCATCGCGATTGTGGGACATCGCAAAATCGCTTCAGGTTGATATCTCATTCTTTTTTGAAGGTATCGAAGGGGATGAAATTCAGGTGGAACCAGGTGTGGCACCATCAGATGTCCTATCTGATAAAGAGGCATTGGAACTATTGCGTTCGTACTATGCGATCCCTGAAAACCAACGCCGCCGTCTATTTGATTTGGCGCGTGTTCTAAGCGACGTCTCTTGATTTGAGCGCGCCTTTGGTCTAGCGCAAAAGGGTTACTTTTGCGCGAAGGCCCCCATATGCCCAATCTTTTACCCGATCACATTTTGAACACTGCGCATGTCATGGCAGACACGGCGCGCGCGGTGATTTTGCCCTATTTCCGCAGGCACGATTTGGTTGCGGACAACAAATTTTCATCTGGATTTGATCCCGTCACCGAAGCAGATCGCGCCTCCGAAAGAGCGATGCGCGAAATCCTTGCCAATGCGCGGCCCGAGGATGGAATTTTGGGCGAGGAGTTCGGTGAAATTGCGGGGCAAAGCGGATATCGTTGGGTATTGGACCCAATCGATGGCACGCGTGGGTTTATCAGCGGAACACCAACATGGGGTGTTTTGATTGCATTGGAACAGATTGATCATGGGCCCGTTTTCGGAATGATTGATCAACCCTATATCGGCGAACGGTTTTGGGGCGGATTGGGATTTGCACAGATGTCAGGGCCCCATGGCAACGGCGCGCTGCGGGTACGTGGCAACAAATCGGTATCTGATGCCACGATTTTCACAACCTTCCCCGAGGTTGGTAGCGCCCTTGAGGCGCGCGCATTTCATGCAGTGGCAGAGCGTACGCGACTGACGCGATATGGCATGGATTGTTATGCCTATGCGTTACTGGCGGCGGGGCAAATTGATTTGGTGATTGAGGCAGGTTTAAACGCCTACGATATTCAGGCCCCCATCGCCGTGATCCAAGCCGCAGGCGGTGTTGTTACCGATTGGACAGGGGGCGCGGCGCATATGGGGGGACGTGTTGTGGCCGCCGCAACGCCCGAATTGCACGCAGAGGCCCTATCAATATTACAAGAGGTGACTCAAGAATGACCAAAACGTGGATCATCAAAAATGCCCACACAATCCTGACCATGGATGACGCGCGGCGCGAACTGAACGGGCATGATATTCTATTGCGTGATGGCGTCATTGCGGGGATTGGCAAAAACCTGTCCATACCCGCAGGGGCAGAAATCGTTGATGCACGAAATGCGGTTGTGACCCCCGGTTTGGTCAACACTCATCATCACCTTTATCAATCGCTCACTCGCGCTGTGCCGGGGGGGCAGGACGCATTGCTGTTTGGCTGGTTGCAAACCCTTTATCCGATATGGGCGGGCTTTGGACCAGAAGAGATGCGCGTTTCTGCGATGTTGGGGCTGAGTGAACTTGCCCTGTCAGGCTGCACGATGAGTTCGGATCATTTGTACCTGTTCCCAAACGGCTCACGCCTTGATGATACGATCGAAGGTGCAGCTGAGGTTGGCTTGCGGTTTTTCCCCACACGCGGTGCGATGAGCATTGGGGAAAGCGATGGAGGGTTGCCACCCGATCATCTTGTTGAAGATGAGGAAAGCATCCTAAATGATTGTATTCGCGTGATAGATCAGTTTCATGATGCATCTGAATCATCAATGGTACGCGTGGGTGTCGCACCCTGTTCCCCATTTTCGGTCAGCCGCGAATTGATGCGTGATGCAGCCCTGTTGGCGCGTGATAAGTTCGTGTTTTTGCACACGCATTTGGCCGAAAACGACGAAGATATCTCCTATTCATTGGAAAAATTTGGATGCCGCCCTGGCCAATATGCAGAAGAACTTGGGTGGACGGGCGATGATGTATGGCATGCACATTGCGTTAAATTGGATGGGCAAGAAATTGATTTGTTTTCAAAATCAGGCACAGGCGTTGCACATTGCCCCTGTTCAAACTGCCGACTTGGATCGGGTATCGCACCCATACGTGCCATGCGTGATCAGGGCGTAAAAGTGGGTCTGGGGGTTGATGGATCGGCCAGTAATGATGTCGCGAACCTAATGGATGAAGCACGTCAAACTATGTTGCTGCAACGTGTGCAAAATGGCGCTGATGCGATGAGTGCACGCGAGGCATTGGAAATCGCATCACGCGGCGGCGCGGATGTTTTGGGTCGTCCTGAATGTGGGCGCATTGCATTGGGTAAGCGTGCCGATATAGCGATTTGGGATATCAGTGGTATTGAAAGCGCAGGAAGTTGGGATCCCGCCGCATTGGTGATTGCGGGCCCCAATAAGGTGCGTCACCTGTTCGTTGAGGGGCGTCAGATTGTGCGTGATTGGAATATGGTGACGCTTGATCTGCCAAAGCTGATCGAAACGCAGAACAGGCTTGCTTTGAAATTGGCGGGCTAGGCGCGCCTAAATCTTTTGTCCCGCCACATAGGTTGCCGCAATTGCGCGATCATCGCCCATCATGATGGTTGGGAAAATTTCTTCCCAGATATCTTCGGCGCGGGCGCTGCGTTGCGCGATTTCGGGTGTCGATGCCAAATCCAGCACCACCATATCCGCGGCCATACCCGGCGCGATATTGCCGATTTGATCGTCCAAATGCAGGGCACGTGCCGATCCGCAGGTTGCCAGCCATAATAGTTGCGCGGGATGCAGCACCACACCACGCAATTGCGCGATTTCATAGGCCGCAGCCATCGTGCGCAGCATGGAAAAGCTTGATCCGCCCCCAGTGTCGGTGGCAAGGCCCACATTAATTCCACGTGACATCATACCCGCCGTGTCAAACAAGCCGGAACCGATAAAGGTGTTTGAGGTGGGGCAATGTACAACAGACGCGCCAACCTCGGCCAGTCGGTCCATTTCGCGCGGCTCTAGGTGGATCGCATGCCCATAGAGTCCGCGTTCCCCCAGCAGGCCAAAGGTTTCATATGTATCCAGATAATCACGCGCGTTTGGGAATAGTTCGCGCACCCAGGTGATCTCATCAGTTTGTTCGGATAGGTGCGTTTGCATCAAACACTCAGGATGTTCCGCCCACAGCGCCCCAAGGGCTTCTAACTGCTCGGGCGTGGATGTGGGGGAAAATCGTGGCGTGATTGCATAGTGCGCGCGTCCCTTACCCTGCCAGCGTTCGATCAAGGTCTCGCTGTCATCATAGGCGGATTTTGCACTGTCGCGCAGACCATCGGGTGCATTGCGATCCATGCATGTTTTCCCCGCAACAACGCACATGTTACGATCCGCAGCTGCGGTGAAAAAGGCCTCCACGCTTTCAGGATGAATTGTGCAATAGCTGGCCATGCTTGTCGTGCCATTGCGCAGGGCGAAGTCAATATAACGTCCGGCAATTTCTGCGGCATAGTCGGGGTCGCCAAACCGCATTTCTTCGGGGAATGTATAGGTGTTTAACCAATCAATCAGGCGTTTGCCCCAGCTGGCGATAATGGCGGTTTGTGGGTAATGAACATGAGTATCAACGAACCCTGCCATAATCACATGATCGCCGTGATCGATGCGTTCGGCATTGTCATAGGCAGGGTTCAGATTTGGCGTGTCGTAAATACCTTCAATCACGTTATTATTTATATAAATATGTTTATTATCAATAGGTAGTAAATCAAAATTAAAGTTATGAATTAAGAAGTTTTCCGAAAATGAAAGAACCCGACCCCTAATGATTTTCCGATTGTTCATATCGTCACCTTAATCCACCTTGCGCCACTTAGGGCTACAGTATATGGCGCCAACATTGGGAGAGCACTAGCGGTTTTTGGATTGTAACACCTATTGGAATAGCAATAAGGTGATCGCAACAGAAAGGAGGAAAAAATGGATGATCGCATATTGACACCAGAGGGTGACATGGACGCGGACGCTGTTGATTACTCTCTTTCTCGGCGCGATGTGTCGGCGGTTCTCTTTGCCGTAGATCGCGAGGATCGCGAAGCACTGCTGACCCTGTTTGAGGACATGCACCCTGCTGATATTGCCGACCTTTTGGAACAAATCGGCCTTTATGATCGTCGCCGTTTGATCCTGCTTTATGACCGTGATTTTGACGGTGATGTTCTTTCGGAATTGGATGACACCCTTCGGGAAGAGGTGATCTCTTATCTAAAACCAGAGGTCCTGGCCGAGGCGGTCCGTTATCTAGACAGTGACGATGTTGTCGATCTTCTGGAAGATTTGGAGGAAGAGCAACAAACCCAAATCCTAGAGGCACTTGACGACAGTGATCGGGTCGCGGTTGAACAGGCGCTGCAATTCCCCGAATATTCTGCGGGTCGTTTGATGCAGCGCGAAGTTGTCAAGGCGCCTGAACATTGGACCGTGGGGCAGGCAATTGATTTCATGCGCCGCCAACAGGGATTGCCAGATCAGTTTTATCACATAGTATTGGTCGATCCGCGGATGCGTCCGATTGGGAACGTGACCCTTGGGCGTTTGATGTCCTCAAAACGCGATGTGGCGCTGATGGATCTAAAGGAAACTGTGTTTGAGGTCTTTCCCGCCACCCAAGACGAAGGCGATGTCGCCTATGCCTTTAACCAATACCACCTGATCTCTGCACCTGTTGTGGATGAAGAGGGGCGTTTGGTGGGTGTCATCACGATTGATGACGCGATGGCCGTTCTGGATGAAGAACACGAAGAAGATATCCTGCGCCTTGCGGGTGTTGGCGAAAGCAGCCTAAGTGACAGCGTGATCGAAACCACAAAACAACGCCTGCCATGGTTGGCGGTGAATTTGTTTACTGCCATCCTTGCATCCCTTGTCATCGCAATTTTCGAAGACACGATTGCAACTTTTGTGGCGCTGGCGGTGCTGATGCCGATTGTCGCCTCGATGGGGGGAAATGCAGGCACGCAAAGTTTGACTGTTGCGGTGCGCGCCATTGCAACCAAAGACTTGACGGGATCAAACGTACGGCGCGTGATCACCCGTGAAATTTCGGTTGGGGCGATCAATGGTTTGATTTTTGCCGTAGTGATGGGAATTGTCGGTGTGATTTGGTTTGGATCCCCCGCCTTGGGGTATGTCATTGCGCTTGCCATGATCATCAACATGATTGTTGCGGGGTTGGCGGGGACTGCGATCCCAATAATTTTGGAAAAACTGGGCATTGACCCCGCGCTTGCCTCGGGGGCATTTGTGACAACTGTCACCGACGTTGTCGGGTTTTTCGCGTTTCTGACACTTGCGGGGGTTTTCCTGTTATGACGCTTGATGAACAAAAGGCGGCCGCACGCAAGGCCGCATTCGCCCGCAGGAAAGAGGCGCACAGTGGCAATGCGGGATCGGCCGCGGGCATGCTATCATCCGTATTGGCGGGCTATCGGGGCGTTACCTGTGCAGGGTACATGCCGATACGTACCGAAATTGATCCACTGCCTGCCATGGCAGAGGCCGCCGCACATGGACCCGTGGGTGTGCCCGTGATCGTCAAAGAGGCATCACCGCTGTTGTTTTCCAGATGGGAACCCGATTGCGCATTGGTGGACGGTCCTTTCGGGGCGCGCGTCCCTGCGGTTGCGGATTATTTTGAACCTGAATTGGTCATTGTGCCACTGGTTGCATTTACACGCTCAGGTGGGCGATTGGGTTATGGTGGTGGGTTTTATGATCGCACCTTGGAATTGCTGCGGGCCAAACGCGCGACATTGGCCATTGGATTTGCCTATAGCGCCCAAGAGTGTGCAGAATTGCCCCTAGAGGCGACAGATCAACCGCTTGATATGATCGTAACAGAACGCGAAATTATCGAAATCAGATGATGTTGGTGTTGAGGGCGCGGTTTCGCGCCCCCAGTTTTTGTGGTGTTATTGCGCGTCTTTTTCGCGCAACCCATCGCGGTAAAGCGCTTTGCCAAGGGCGATACACATCAGACCCATCACAATGGTAAACGGCAGCGCACCAATGATCATCGCGCTGCGCAGCGCCTCCATCGGATCGGACCCTGAGTTGTTTTGACCTGCGATCAGAAGCACGCCCACAACAGCCGTCAGGATTAAACCCCAAACAACTTTGTGTTTGTTGCCGATTTCCTGATCCCCGCCTGACATGATTGTGTTCATGACCAAAATGCCAGAGTCCGCAGATGTGACCAAAAATGTCATGATCAGAACCACGCACATGATCGTGATCAAGGACAAGAACGGACCCGAGATCATTTCACCCAATGTCACAAACAGTTTGGCCGTATTTGAGGCCCCGATTATTGCGCCATTCGCGTCCCCAGTCAGTTCAAGATCAATCGCCGTGCCGCCCAGAATTGTCATCCATGCAAAGCACACCAATGCAGGTGCGATTACACATCCGATGATGAATTCACGTACGGTGCGACCCCGTGAAATGCGGGCTAGGAACAATCCAACGAATGGTGAAAATGCGATCCACCATGCCCAGTAGAATGTGGTCCATCCTGCCTGCCAGCCAAATTGGCGACCTGCTTCACCTGCTGCATAAACTGCGCCTAAGACTTCTGGTGCTAGATTGGCTGCATCGCCCTCTAGTCCCCCAACAAATCCGTCATAGGACCCCCATGCGTTTGTGGCACCACCCCGCAGCGCATCCGCAAAAGGGGCAGCCTCAGACGGCAATGCTGCGGCAAAATCGGCAGCCGATTGTGATCCGTATGCGCCAAAGCTGAGCGAGATGAAGTGTAGAACATAATCAACAAATGCCGTTGCATAGGTTGTCATCGCAAATAGGAATGAACCGAACACCACAAATGTGAACAAAAGAACAAGTGACAGGACAAGGTTCAGGTTTGATAGGTATTTCACCCCGCGTCCAACACCCGATACAGCCGAAATGATGGATAGGCCCATGATGATGATCAAACCTGCAATCAGGCCAACAGTGCCCGGTGCAGGTGCGTCCCCTGTCATGTTCATCATCCATTCCATCCCTGTGATCGCATAGAGGCCGTCAATGAATTGCGACACACCAAAGCCAATCGTCACAGATACCCCAAGGATCGTTGCAACAACACCAGAACGTCAACGATGTGACCCAGAA
>JAKMGV010000069.1 GCA_022424725.1 Paracoccaceae bacterium | reverse complement strand
ACTTGCCGCTCTGGCTGCTGCTGCGATGCCTTCTGCTCGGGCCATCGGTGAATTCTCGCCACTCATGACTTTGCCATTTTCCTTTATCGCGCTAGGCTCTTTAAAAACCTGTTATTTGATTTAGGGATTCTCATGTCGTCCACAACACTCTCTGACCAGCTAACTAGCCTAAAAGACAAATTGGCCCAGTCCAAAGCGCAAATCAACACACGATTTTTTGGACAAGAAAGGGTCGTTGATCAGGTCCTAACCACGATGTTGGCGGGTGGGCACGCCGTTTTGGTGGGTGTCCCAGGTGTTGGAAAAACACGTTTGGTTGAAACAATGGCCACCGTTATGGGTGTTTCAAATGCGCGGGTTCAGTTCACGCCAGATTTGATGCCGACCGATATTTTGGGCGTTGAAGTTTTGGAAGATGGGGCCGATGGAACGCGGCAATTTAAGTTTCAACAGGGGCCTGTTTTCGCGTCCTTGTTGTTAGCGGACGAAATAAACCGGGCCAGCCCACGCACCCAATCCGCCCTGTTACAAGCGATGCAAGAGCATTGCGTCACAATCGCGGGCAAAAATTATGAACTTCCGAAACCTTTTGTTGTTTTGGCAACCCAAAACCCAATCGAACAAGAGGGAACTTACCCACTCCCCGAAGCACAGCTGGATCGCTTCCTATTATCGATCGAGGTTGGCTACCCCGACATCGACACGGAACGTGCGATTATTTTAGAGACAACAGGCGCCGACAATGGCCAGGCATCAGCAGTCTTTGATGCGGATGGTTTAATTGCGGCACAGTCATTGATACGGCAAATACCCTTGGGTGAGAATATCCTGTCCACCATTTTGGATTTGGTTCGTGCCCTGCGTCCAAACGCGGACAGCGCGCATGATTTAACGAATGAGTTTGTATCTTGGGGACCCGGTCCGCGGGCGGGTCAGGCATTGGTTCTGGCGGCCAAGGCGCATGCAATTGTAGAGGGTCGCGTATCGCCCACAATGGCGGATGTTCATCTGCTTGCACATGCTGTGTTAGGCCATCGGATGAGCCTGAAATACACTGCTGCGGCGCAGGAAATGGATGTCCATGCATTGATTAGCAACGTTTTGAATGACATCGAACAGCGGGCGCGTGCTGCATGATGGGACATGCGGGAATTCTTCCCGACGCGAAACGATATAGCGACGAAGTTGAAGCGATCCTCCTAGAGGCACGTCGTCTAAGCCGTTCGCTGAGAATGGGGGAGCATGGCCGCCGAACTGCTGGAGCAGGTTCAGATTTTTGGCAGTTTCGAAAATTTGAAAATGGCCTAGATTCTCCGCGGCTGATCAACTGGAAACAGTCCGCTAAATCAGATGGATTGTTTGTTCGTGAAACGGAATGGAGCGCGCCGCAAACTTTGTCGATCATGGTGGATCGGAGCGCCGATAATTTCATTGATCACCCAAAATCGAAAGCCTATTTGAATGCCCTGATCGCACTTACCTTGGGATATTTGTATTCAGATGCTTCTGAAAAGGTGCGGATTGACTGTAGTGAATTTTTGCAAATGGATCGGCCAAAGGATCAAGCAGAAATCGCCGAAACATTGATGCATCCAAATAATCAAGCATGGCAAGTGCCTACAGCAGATGACATCCCGCAAAATTCCAAAGCATTGTTGGTGTCTAGTTTTTTCAACGATGTGGAACGGCTTTCTGAGGATATCGCAGAATACGCCGAACGCGGCGTAACAGGCTGTTTGTTACAAGTCCTTACCAAAGACGAAATAACGTTTCCGTTTTCTGGTCGCGTCAAATTTGCAAATGCGTCTGGGTCCACCGTTTTCCAATCGGATCAAGCACGTGCATTACGGGCAGAGTATCTAGAGAAACTTCAGCAACAAAAGCAACAGTTGCAATCTATTGCAGCAGCGTGTGATTGGACAGTTTTATCGGTATCAATCGAACAAGATCCCCGAGAAATATTGGGTTTGTGCATCGAACAACTTGGGATGCGATAGGATGATTCAGTTCTCGTATCCTTTGGTTCTGATCGCACTGGCCGTTTTGCCAGTGATATGGCTTTTGTTGCGGGCTGTACCACCGACCCCCGTTGAGCGAACATTTGCGGCGGTGACGCTTTTGTTGGGATTGAAAGATAAGGATCAGGTCAGCGAACGTACACCATGGTGGCTATTGTTGATCCGCATGATTGCGCTTGGGGCGATCATCTTTGGTCTTGCTAAACCAGAACTGCGTTATGGCGAAAACAGTTTCACACAGGATCGGATGTTGATTGTGTTGGATGGGGGTTTCGCGCACGAAAAATTTGCCCAAGGTCATCGAGAACAAATTGAGACATTACTGAGTTCTGCGGAAACAGATCGAAAATTGATTGCGGTTTTGGACATCGCCAACCCAGATGCGTTGGATTGGCAAACCGCTGATTTTCACCAAGAGCGAATGGCAAATTGGACCCCAAAACCGTGGGTTCCAAATTTTAAAGACAGCTTTGATCCAGTTGCTTCAAATTCGTCATCCTATGACACGGTTTGGTTTTCAGATGGACTGGAATATGGCAACCAACGTTTAGCGCTGCTTGGAGTATTTCAGGATCGCGGCAACATTGAAATTCGTGCGCCATCGGGTGGCATTGGTGTGCTTCAATCTGTGTCGCGTGATGGCGATGACTTGATTGCACAGGTTAAATTTTCCAGTACGCCCGCTGGTGTGCCCAACGTCGTGTTTCGCGGTTTAACCCCCAGTGGTGCGCGTGCCGAATTTGCTCGCGTTCCCATTTCACTCGATACTCTACGCGCAACAGTTTCACTGCCGACTGAGCTAAGCGCGCGTCTGACAGATGTTGTATTGGAAAACGAAAATCACGCAGGGGCGATTGTACATGTTTCCGATTATTTGGCGCGTCCTCGGGTTGGTTTGTTTTCCATTGATCCATCTGAAGAAGTTGCCGAACTGCTTCAACCCCTGCATTATTTGCGCACTGCGCTGCGGCAAAACGCGGAGATTGTGGAACAGTCCTTGGATGATATCTTGTTATCCAAACCAGCTGCAATCTTTGTAACCGACGTATCACGCCTCCCTGACGAAGCGGAATTGATCAACTGGGTCACAAATGGGGGCACATTGGTGCAATTCGCGGGGCCCACAACTGCGTTGAACGCAGTTGACTCGGGAGCATCAGAATTGATGCCCGTTCGTTTGCGACAGGGTGGACGACAGCTTGGGGGTGCAATGACATGGGAAACGCCAAAACAACTAGCGCCATTTTCGCGCCAAAGCCCCTTTTTCGGATTGGAAATTCCAGATGATATTGTCGTGAACACTCAGGTTCTGGCCGAGCCTGATGCGGATCTATCATCGCGGGTTATTGGGGAATTGTCTGATGGGACCCCGCTTGTTACACGCATGGCGCTGGGGGATGGCCAAGTTGTATTCTTTCACATCACTGCGAATGCAGATTGGTCAAACCTGGCCCTTTCGGAATTGTTTATCGATATGAATAAGCGATTGGTGTCACGTACATTGGCATTGGACAGCACTGAAATACCCGATGACATGACCTGGCAAAGTGTGAAATTGATTGATCATGTTGGTGCATTGATCGACCCAGAAATTCCAATCTCGGTATCATCAGAACAATTGATATCATCAGGGATCAGCGCAGAAGTGCCAGGTGGCATATATACATCTGGCGGATTCTCCAGTGCTCGAAATATCGGTGCAGGCGTAGGGGATATTCGCCCTGTGATATGGCCCGCCAACGTTACCGTTCGGGTAGGGGGGGATGTTGCAAATGCACTACCGCTTGCGCAGTACCTGTTCGTATTTGCAGTTTTCTTACTATTGTTGGATGTGATCGCATCGGCGCGTGTTGCTGGGCGGTTGGTTCTGCTGGTCTCATGTATTTGGGTGGCAATGCCCGATTTGGTCCGCGCACAAGGTGAATTTAGTGCCGCATCTGAAATTACCTTTGCGCATGTTTTGACGGGTGATCAACGTTTGGATCAAATGGCGCGGTCTGGCCTGTTTGGTTTGTCTGACGCCTTATTCTTTCGAACATCGGTTGAACCAAGTTTACCTATCGGTGTGGATGTAGAATTTGACGAATTGGCGTTTTATCCATTTTTGTATTGGCCTGTTCCAGACAAAAACATCTCACTTACTCCCAACGCGATTGATCGACTGAATCGCTACATGCGGCAGGGTGGGGTTATTGTATTTGATAGCCGCGACGGAGGGATTGGAACAACGCAAACGCATTTGCGTGACCTGTTGCGGCAATTGGATATTCCGCCGCTTGATCCAATGCCAAAGGATCATGTTATGAACAGGACATTTTACCTAATTCAAGATGCCCCTGGGCGTTATTTGGACGGTCAAGTCTGGGTCGAGGCGGCAGTGAATAAGGAGCGATCTGATCCCGCAATGCCGTTTAGAAAACTGAATGATGGGGTGACGCCAGTCATTATTGGATCGAACGATTGGGCCTCGGCCTGGGCAATCAACGAACAGGGTGACCCAATGTATCCCATTGGGCGTGGTCGGGCAGGGGATCGGCAACGGGAAATGGCCATTCGATTTGGCATTAACCTTGTTATGCATGTTTTGACGGGGAACTATAAATCAGATCAGGTACATGTGCCTGCCTTGCTAGATCGGTTGGGGCAATGATGCAGTCGGTTGTTTTTTCCTATTTGATCGCATTTCCGTTGCTATTGATCCTAATCGCGACAGCGATTGCCGTGGTGCTTTATGCCAGATATCTGGGTTTACGCGGTTGGCCGTTCCGAATGCTTGCCGCTGGATTTGTCCTTCTTGCACTTGCAAACCCAAGCTTGCGGATTGAAGAGCGGCAGGGACTAAGCGACATCGTACTGATCGTTGTCGATGAAACCAGTTCCCATGGCCTTGCCGATCGCGCGGCGCAGACAGATTTGATACTAAACCAGTTACAAGAGCGTGTTGCGAATAAAGATCGTGATATCGAAATCTTGCGTGTAAAGGACGGTGAAAAGAATTCGGGCACCCTTATCTTCTCGGAAATTCGGCAGGCGCTATCGGATATTCCGGCAAATCGGCTAAGTGGTATTTTCATAATTTCTGATGGTCAGGCACATGAGGATTTCGTGGGCCTTCCAATTGATGTTCCAGTGCATCACATCGTGATCGGAGAAAAGCGCACGTTTGATCGAAAGCTAAGTGTTTTGAATGCCCCAGCCTTTGGGATCATTGGTGAAAGCGTTCCAATGGTTTTACGTGTGGATGATTTGGATAATGAACAAAACACGCACAATCAAAGCGCGCGCGTGCATGCGCGCGTTGGGTCTGGTCGTGTTATCGAATTTACTGTCCCCATTGGCGAAGACACAGAATTGCGCGTGAACGTTGGAAATGCAGGTCAGAATATTATCGAATTTTGGATTGACCCCTTGGATGGTGAATTGACCGAACAGAATAATCGCAGCGTGGTTGTCGTAAATGGCGTACGTGATCGTTTGCGTGTTCTGTTGGTTTCTGGCGCACCGCACCCCGGGGGACGGGTCTGGCGCAATCTGCTCAAATCGGACAGTTCCGTTGATTTGGTGCATTTCACGATCCTACGCCCACCTGCGAAACAGGACGGCGTTCCTGTTTCTGAATTATCGCTGATCGCCTTTCCAACCCGTGAACTGTTTATGGAAAAGATTGATGATTTTGATTTGATCATCTTTGACCGCTATAAACGGCGCGGGATCTTACCGCGATCATACTTGGAAAATATCGCCCGATATGTGCGGGATGGTGGGGCGATTTTGGTTGCGGCGGGTCCTGATTTTGCCTCGGCGAATTCGATTTATAGATCACCTCTTCAGGATATATTGCCCGCTGCGCCCACTGCGCGTGTGATCGAAGAACGATATATCCCAACGGTAACAGATCTGGGAGATCGTCATCCTGTTACGCGCGGATTGCCACAACAGAATAATTGGGGTGCGTGGTTGCGACAAATTGAGGTGATCCCTGATCGTGGTCAAACCTTGATGTCAGGTGTGGATGCGCGTGCACTATTGACCCTTGATCGGGTCGGCGCAGGGCGCGTTGCGCTTTTGGCGTCTGATCACGCATGGCTATGGTATCGTGGGTACGAGGCGGGCGGACCGCAACAGGAGTTGTTAAAGCGTTTGGCCCATTGGTTGATGAAAGAACCCGAGTTAGAGGAAGAAAGCATTACGATTTCTGTCGAAGGTGAACAAGTGGACGTCCGACAGTACTCTTTGTTTGAAACGCTGGAACCTGCCGAAATTCGTACGCCTGATGGTGCGATTTCCGTGATCAATATGGAACCGTCTGGTCCAGGAGAGTTTACAGGTACGTTTGTTTCGCCTGAGCAGGGCATTTTCGAAATTCGTTCCAATGGTGTTCAGCGCGTTTTTGCAAAAGGGGCCGCAAATCCAATTGAGTTTTTTGACCCACGCCCCTCTGTCGACGTACTTGCCCCTTTGGTTTCAGCAACCAAGGGGGGGCAAATCTGGGCATTAGATGGTTTGCCATCTATCCGCGAAATCCGCAGGGGGCGCATCGCGGCAGGACGAAATTGGATGGGTGTTGTCAAAAACAACGCCTATGCGACACTTGGTGTGCGTCAATCTCCATTATTCCCACCATGGTTATATCTGTTATTGGCGCTGGGATCAGCGGTATTGGGATGGCTGCGAGAGGGACGATTTGAACGGCGTTAATTTTGGTGCACACCTTGCCTTTTGATTAAATTGGTTATATTTATTTACCAATATAGCGAGGTTACACCATGGAAATGCCAGCACCAGATCAGTTTACGTTATCGCGCAAGGCCGAGATCGTTGCGCGACTGCGTGCAGCTTTGCCCGCAGATGTTGTCATTGATGACCCTGCCGAAACCAAAGCCTACGAATGTGACGCACTTTCTGCATATCGCTGCCCGCCCTTGGCTGTTGTTCTCCCCTATTCAACTGAGGAGGTGGCAACTGCGCTAAAGATTTGTAACGAAATGAACGTTCCCGTGGTCCCACGCGGCGCTGGGACGTCACTGGCAGGTGGGGCACTGCCGACCGCAGACAGCGTGATCATTGGTGTGGCACGCATGAATGACGTTTTAGAGTGCGATTATAAAAACCGTATCATCCGCGTGCAGACGGGTCGCACAAACCTGAGTGTGACAGGTGCCGTTGAGGAAGATGATTTTTTCTATGCGCCCGATCCATCCAGCCAGTTGGCCTGCGCAATCGCGGGTAATATTGCGATGAATTCAGGCGGTGCGCACTGTTTGAAATATGGTGTAACCTCTAACAATTTGATGGGTGTGAAATTGGTCACGATGCAGGGTGATATCCTTGACATCGGCGGTAGTCATTTGGACGCAGATGGGTTGGATTTGTTGGGGGTTATTTGTGGTTCCGAAGGCCAGCTGGGCATCGTGACCGAGGCAACATTGCGCATCCTGCACAAACCCGAAGGCGCGCTCCCTGTGTTGATGGGTTTTAACGGTAACGAAGTTGCGGGTGCCTGCGTGTCTGACATTATTCGCGCAGGCGTGTTGCCTGTGGCGATTGAATTCATGGACCGTCCCTGCATCCGCGCAACAGAAGCCTTTGCCGGCGCTGGTTATCCCGATTGTGAAGCGCTTTTGATTGTCGAAGTCGAAGGGAGCGATTTGGAAATTGAAGAGCAATTGGACAAAATTTTGGACATTGCCAAAACCCACAATCCCGTTGAATTACGCCGTGCAAGCGATGCTGCAGAAGCGGGGCGCATATGGCTTGGCCGTAAATCTGCGTTCGGTGCGATGGGACAGATCAATGATTACATGTGTCTTGATGGGACAATTCCAGTGTCACAATTGCCCTATGTTTTGCGACGCATTTCGGAACTCAGCGCGGAATTTGGATTGGACGTGGGGAACGTGTTTCATGCGGGTGACGGCAACATGCACCCATTGATCCTGTATAATGCAAACAAAGAAGGTGACTTGGAAAAGTGTGAAGCCTTTGGTGCCGAAATTCTAAAACTGTGCGTCGAAGTTGGCGGCTGCCTAACAGGGGAACATGGCGTGGGAATTGAAAAACGCGATTTGATGTCTGTTCAATTCAGTGCGCTGGATCTTGAGGCACAAATGAAGATCAAAGACGTGTTTGATCCAAAATGGCTCTTGAACGCGGCCAAGGTTTTTCCCTTGGATGCGACACAATCAAGAAGAGATGGTTGTTCCCAATGAACCAAACGTTCAAGTTCAAAGACGAACAAGATCTAGCGGGTTTTGTGCAAGAATGCGTTGATCCTGTATTCATCACAGGTGGGCAAACACGTGGCGTCGATCTGAAGCACGACCGTGTTGATATGACGGGTCTAAGCGGTATCGTTGATTATGAACCAGGTGCGCTGACAATGGTTGCCAAAGCGGGCACAACGCTACAACACATTGAAGATGTTCTGAAAGCAGAGGGCCAGCAATTGGCATTTGAGCCAACCATTTTGAACACCGCGCTTGGAACGTCTGGTGCATCCACCATTGGCGGTGTGTTCGCGACAAATGCCAGTGGCCCACGCCGAATTCAGGCGGGAGCAGCACGCGATTTTTTACTGGGTGTGCAATATGTGGATGGCCATGGCAACGTGATTAAAAATGGTGGTCGCGTTATGAAAAATGTGACGGGCTATGACATCGTAAAACTGATGGCTGGCAGTTGGGGCACATTAGGCTTGCTGAGTGAGATGTCATTCAAAGTTTTGCCAATGCCCGCTGCGCAAGCCACCCTTGTTATTTCGGGCATCAATGCCGACGTT
>JAKMGV010000068.1 GCA_022424725.1 Paracoccaceae bacterium | reverse complement strand
GGACCGATCAAATCCGCTATATCTACTAAAGCTTGTTTGGCTGGCCTTTTGGGCCAGCCTTCATTTTGCGGCCTTACCAGTGCCCAATATTTTCCATAGACGTCCAAGGTTCCGCAGGTTCAAGCGCGTCGCCCATCTGCAAAAGTTCGATTGAAATATTGTCAGGTGAACGCACAAATGCCATGCGACCATCACGCGGCGGGCGATTAATTGTGACGCCATTGTCCATCAGGTGTTGGCACATATCGTAGATATTTTCGACCTCGTAGGCCAAGTGGCCGAAATGACGACTATCACTTGGCAGGCCATCGTCACCGTCCCAATTATAGGTCAGCTCAACTGGACAATCTTCTTGGCCTTCTGGGGCCATGAAGATCAAAGTAAAGCGACCTTGTTCGCTATCGTAATGGCGCGTTTTCTTAAGCCCCAATAGCTCAAAAAAGGCTTGTGATTTTTCAAGATCCTTCACGCGGACCATTGTGTGTAAATATCGGATTTGCATAAAATTCCCCGTATGTTTTTAGAATTTATGGCAGGTTCCGATCTAAAATAAAACCACCAGCTTCTTCGTATTGGTCGATTTCACCATCATACGTGCCGTTTTGTGAATTCATAAACTGCGTTGGATCTTGTGACGTCAATGTGATAACGCCCGCACCTTCGGAAATAAGACCGTCCGCATTTGTGGACAATATTCCGTAAACAGCCCCAGTTTCAAAAGTGCTTTCGCCAAGGTCAGTGTCGAATTCCGTCGTGAACTCTCCGTTTAAATCCATCCCGCTTTCGACGACAAAACGAATTGTGTCTGGAAGGCTGACTTCATAACCTGTGGTACCTTCCAAAGACTGTCCCGTCACCATTGAGTACCTGGTTCTGTTGTTCATTCTGAATTGTGTTGAGCGCGAGTCGTTTGGGTCTTGAAGGTCCACTTCAAAAAATAACTCCGCGATCACATATTCCCCGTCGGTTGTTCCCTTTTTGGTACGCAGGCCAAGGTATTCGCCCGTCATCGAAATCTGACCTTCTTCTACAGGCGCAAATGTCACAAGAATATTACTTTCATCGAATTGTTCTCGTTGATACTTATACCCCTTCAAAGTGTCGGTGACATTGAACACATGGTGAACGACGACATACCCAAGAGCGCCCGATGTTGACGTTCCCGCGATTGCGAAAGAACCGTTTTGCGGAATGCTCTGAGAATTTTGCGGGTCAGTCACGGTGAATGGTGCGGCATATACATCTTGCGTACCAAAACCGCCAAAATTTGTGACCTTCGTGTGCGGATCACTTGCCGTACCATCAAATCCGAGATTATCGATGTACAGGACTTCGTTGCCATTTTCGACGGCATAACGCACATCCCCAACACCACCGAAAGTGCGGATGATTGAATTATTTTCGGACGTGACGTTCACAACGGAATTGCCATCTGGCGGCGTTGCACCACCAAATGAAATGGATGTTACGGTATTTTCCGATGTCTCTGTGTTACCTGAACCATCGGTGTTATCTGTCGTACCCGTGTTATTGTTGGATGTTTCGTCAGTCGTCGCAGTGTTTGAATCGGCTGGATTGTCAAAGGGATTGGTGCCTGCACCACCGCCACAGGATGCGACAAACATCGCAATACAAATTGGTCCTAAGATATTACGCATCACCGCTTTGCCTTTTTAGGTATGAAAAAAACATTGCAATGCTGAACTGTCAATAAGGATATAAAAATATACATAAGTATTGATCAATTTGTGGTGGATTAGTGCATATCGCGGTTTGCATGCCGATCATCCCAAGATATAGTGACAGCACTAACCCCAAATGGAGTCGCCCAATATGTCCCTGTCCCCCGAACAACTGGCCGAAATCGAACAGCTGCGCGAACAGCGTTCATCAACTCTTCGCGCAGTAAGTGACGGTATGGAGGGGCATCTTTACACGGCCTATCCTGTTTTGGATCACGGATTTGTTCGTGTCATTGACTACATGGGCGATGATGCCGCAATTTGCCAAGCCGCGCGCGTAAGCTACGGCAAGGGCACCAAGTCGGTTCAAAACGACGAAGGTTTGATCCGCTATTTGATGCGTCATTGGCATTCGACACCGTTTGAAATGTGCGAAATTAAACTGCACGTAAAATTACCCGTTTTCGTTGCGCGTCAGTGGATTCGCCACCGCACAGCGAATGTGAACGAATATTCTGCACGTTACTCTATTTTAGACCGTGAATTTTATATTCCGGCCCCTGAACACGTCGCGGCGCAGTCTGTTGTGAATAATCAGGGTCGGGGCGATATCCTCACAGGGGAAGAGGCCGCGCGTGTTTTGGAAATCCTAAAGGCGGACAGCGCACGTGCCTATGATAACTATGAAAGCATGATTTCACAGGACGGTCAGCAGGGATTGGCGCGTGAATTGGCGCGGATGAACCTGCCTGCCAATATTTATACACAATGGTATTGGAAGGTGGATTTGCATAACCTGTTGCATTTCCTCCGCTTGCGTGCAGATGCACATGCCCAGTACGAAATCCGTGTTTATGCAGAAGAGATGTGCAAAATCGTGGCCGATTGGGTGCCCTTCGCCTACCGCGCGTTCGAAGATTACCGCATGGGCGGCGCCACCCTGTCCAGCGGCGCGTTGGACTGTGTCCGTCGTATGATCAAGGGCGAAGAGGTTACACAAGAAAACTCTGGCATGTCCGCAGGGGAATGGCGCGAATTCCAAACAGTTTTGAACGGTTAGTCGGTTTTAACGTCGACTTCTTGGGTCAACTGACCGTTTAAATCAAAGATCAGGATTTTGTTTTCATCGGTCACCACCGCAAACCAATCTTGGGTTTGGGTATAAGATACGGCAATTGTTCCAGCGGGCAGGATGATCTGATCTGGGATCGCAAGAGTGGGTTGATTTAATCTAATGACAAGCAGTGCTGCGATGAGTACAACACCAACAATCATGACCACGGTCAATACAGTCACCAGTTGACGCAAAAAACGCAAGCCGGGCGGAAGTTCAAAGTCTTCCATAGGGGATTTCATGTCGTCATTCATTGTTTCGTTCCAAATTCAAGCTGACCCGCCTAAACGTCTTGATAAAGCGCTTTCGCGCGATGTTCCAGAGGACGCTGATATTTCGCGATCACAGATTGTACGCTTTCTGGAAAAGGGCGCGGTGCGTGTGGATGGCGTGGTTCAATCAGATGTGAAAGCCAAAGTTGCAGAAGGGCAATTGGTTGAAATTACCGTACCAGAGGCAGTCGCAACCGAAACACTGGCCCAAAACATCCCGTTGGATGTAATTTATGAAGATACTGATTTGATTGTGGTGAATAAACCTGCGGGCATGGTGGTGCATCCCGCGCCTGGATCGCCCGATCAAACCTTGGTCAATGCGTTGTTATATCATTGCGCTGATACATTGTCGGGCATCGGTGGAGAACGCCGCCCAGGTATCGTGCATCGCATTGATAAGGATACCAGCGGGCTATTGGTTGTCGCCAAAAATGATCAGGCGCATCATGGCCTTGCCGCCCAGTTTGAAGCGCATTCGGTAGAACGCTATTACCGCGCCCTATGTTACGGGATCCCCGATGCAAATGATCCGCGCTTGCGCGGCGTCCGTGGGGTCAATTTTGAACAAGGCAATATTATGAAGGTGTCAACGCACCTTGCGCGGCACAAAACTGACCGCCAGCGTCAGGCCGTGTTATTCGAAGGGGGGCGCCACGCCGTAACACGTGTGCGGATCGTGGAGCGTTATGGAACGCCTGAAATCTTGGCACAGGTTGAATGTTGGTTGGAAACGGGGCGCACCCATCAGATCCGTGTGCATATGGCGCATGCGGGGCATGGATTAATCGGCGATCCAGTTTATGGAGGCCGTCGCAAGTTGGCCCAAAAAGCATTTTCACCCGAGGCATTGGGTGCAATTTCTGGGTTCAACCGACAGGCATTGCATGCAGCAGTATTGGGATTTGAACATCCCGTCACTGGTGAAAGTTTGCGGTTTGAAGCACCACTGCCTGAGGATTTTGAAACATTAATCAATCACATTTCATAATCTGAAATAGCATCCACACTAAAAAGTGAACTTTTCAGTACAGTACTATCTTGAAATGGGTCATATGACTTCTTAACTTGATGTTAACAAGGTAAACATCAGGGAATGTCATGAGCAATTATGCAAATCTACCAGCGCCAACTCCCGAAGGGGGGTTGAGCCGTTATATGCAGGAAATTCGTAAATTTCCGATGCTGGATCCAGAAGAAGAATATATGTTGGCCAAACGCTGGGTCGAAGAACAAGACACCCAAGCGGCACATAAAATGGTAACATCACACCTGCGATTGGCGGCCAAAATTGCGATGGGATATCGCGGATATGGACTGCCTCAGGCTGAGGTTATTTCCGAGGCAAACGTGGGCCTGATGCAGGCTGTAAAACGCTTTGACCCTGAAAAGGGGTTCCGTTTGGCAACCTATGCCATGTGGTGGATCCGCGCGAGTATTCAGGAATATATCCTGCGTAGTTGGTCCTTGGTAAAGATGGGAACGACCAGCGCACAGAAAAAGTTGTTCTTTAACTTACGCAAGGCAAAATCACGGATCGGTGCATTAGAAGAAGGTGATTTACGTCCTGAAAACGTTGCGCGAATCGCAAATGATTTGGCCGTGACAGAGGATGAAGTCATCTCAATGAATCGCCGCATGTCTGGCGGTGATGCGTCCCTAAATGCGATGGTGTCAAACGATGGCGAAGGCGCGATGGAGTGGCAGGATTGGTTAGAGGATGAAGACGCAGACCAAGCAGGCGATTACGAAGAACGCAATGAAATGGAACTGCGTCGTGAGTTGCTGTTTGCGGCAATGTCGGCTCTTAATGATCGAGAATGCGATATTTTGACCAAACGTCGGCTGTCTGAACCTGTGTCCACATTAGAAGAGCTAAGCGCGGAATATAGCGTTTCGCGCGAACGGATTCGCCAAATTGAAGTGCGCGCATTTGAAAAACTACAATTGCGCATGCGGGAATTGGCGGTTGAACGTGGCATGCTGAACGCCGCTTAATCCATCTTGGAAAAATAAATTTCTCGGGATACCCTTTCGAAAAAATCGAAAGGGTATTTTATGACTAAACCATTACGCTGGGGTATTCTGGGGGCTGCAAAATTTGCACGCGAGCATATGGCTCCTGCGATGATGTTGGCCAAAGATACGGAATTGGCGGCCCTTGCAACATCGTCTACGGATAAGGCTGCCGCATTTACGTCGCTTCACCCATCGTTGCAGAGACACAGTGATTATGATGCTTTGCTGAACGATCCGACGATTGATGCCGTTTACATTCCTTTGCCCAACCACCTGCATGTTGAATGGGTTAAACGTGCAGTTGAAGCAGGAAAACATGTTCTATGTGAGAAACCAATTGCGATGCAGGCGGACGAAATTGACGAACTGATTACGTTGCGCGACCGCGCTGGGGTGTTGGTGGCCGAGGCGTATATGATCGTTCACCACCCCCAATGGCATTATGCGAAAGAGCTGGTTGATGCGGGGGAAATCGGAACCGTGCAGCAAATTGATACAGTGTTTTCCTATAACAATGCCGCAGACACGGGGAATATCCGCAACCGTGCTGAAACGGGGGGCGGGGGTCTGCGTGATATCGGTGTTTATACCCTTGGGTGCGCGCGTTATGTGATGGGGGCCGAGTTTGACGCGTTTCACCACGTTGATTTACAGTTAGAAAACGATGTGGATGTTTGGGCAGGTGTTACAGGACGCATCGCAGATGTGCGCTATCATGGTGTCACATCCATGCGGATGGCATTGCGACAGTCTGTTAATATTCAGGGCGATCAGGGTGTGATCACATTGACGGCCCCGTTTAATCCAGGCGTCTATTCCCAGGCCGAGGTTCATGTGTCCAAGGGTGATATGACAGTGAAAACCAAACGCTTTCCAACAGCCAATCATTATGTTCATCAGTTGGAAAATTTCGAAAACTCTGTAACACATGGTGTTGCGTATCCATGCCCGCTTGAATTTTCGCGCGGAACGCAATCAACGTTGGACAGAATTTTTGAAATGGCCAAATAAGGGCGCAGGCCCTTATTTGTTATTTTTGTCGATGAACTTAAGGACAAGGGGGCGGATGTTATTCCGCCAGCTTTTCCCAGCGAAAATACCATAATGTCCCGCGCCTGGTTCAAGGTAGTGGGATTTTTTGTTTTTGGCCAAGCCCGTGCATAAATCCAATGCTGCCACACATTGACCGGGTGCCGAGATATCGTCCTCTTCCCCTTCGACGGTCATCACAGCCACGGTGGTGATTTTTGAAATATCAATTTTGTGACCGTCCACGGTAAATTTGTTCAACGCAATTTCGCGATTTTTGAAAACGCGATCCACGGTTGAAAGATAAAATTCGGCCGTCATATCCATTACGGCCAAATATTCATCATAAAATTCGTTGTGTTTGTCGTGATCACTTGCCTCACCACGTGCGACGCGCATGATCTGTTCGTTAAACGCCTTGGAATGAGTTTCAGCGTTCATCGACATGAACGATGTCAGCTGCAATAGACCAGGATATACCGACCGCCCAACACCTGCGTATTTAAATCCCACGCGTTGAATCATAGTTTGTTCCAATTGGCCCATGGTGATGCGATGTCCGAAATCCGTAACATCTGTCGGCGCGGCATCTGGATCAATTGGCCCACCGATAAGTGTTAGACTGCGTGGCTGTGCCTCTGGGTGCAGTTCTGCCAAATAGGCTGTCGCGGCCAATGTCAGTGGCGCGGGTTGGCAAACTGCGATAACATGCGTATCAGGACCCAGTTCCATCATGAAGTCCATTAGGTATCGGGTATAATCCTCAACATCGAATTTGCCTGCGGAAACAGGTATATCGCGTGCGTTGTGCCAGTCTGTGACATAAACTTCGCAATCTGGAATAAGACTTTTGACGGTTTTGCGCAGCAAGGTTGCATAGTGCCCCGACATCGGGGCCACCAACATAACCTTGCGCGGGGCCGCTTCACGCTCGGCAACTTCAAAATGTATCAAATCTCCGAAGGGGCGTTCGATAACCGTTTTAACGTTCACAACGTGATCGCGCCCATCCTGACAGGTGAACGAATCCAATCCCCAGTCTGGTTTGACAACCATGCGTTCGAACGACCGCTCGGTCACTTCGCCCCATGCTGCCATCCATTGAACGAACGGATTAGGAACCATTGCGAATGCTGGGTAGGAGGCGAAACTCTTCGCGGTTGCCCCCATCCATTGATTTGTATTTCGCATGGTTTCCATGATGTCATAACTTGCCATATGGCGCATGGGATCGTCCTTGTTCCTGCCTCTTTCCGTCGCACATATTGAACGGGTCTTGGACAACGCGATCAAAATTGTTATGCTGCATAGCAGAAAGAATAAGTGGAAATTTTTGAAATGACAACCGAAGATAACGAAAGTGCTGTTATCCCAGAGGTATTAAGGCAGAATATTGAAACACTTGAAGAGCTGAACCAGCGCTTTGTTTCTGTGCTGCAGAATAAGAAAAAAATCAATCCTTCTTTGAACGGTCCTGGCCAAGATTTAATGGTCAAAGCATCGCATGCCTATTGGTCAAACTTTATGGAAAACCCAGCCAACCTGATGGAAAAGCAGATTTCCTATTGGGGTAAAACGCTGGAATATTTTGTCGAAGCGCAACATGCGTTTACTCAGGGACAGTTTCAAATCCCACAAGCGGATGGCAAACCAGATCGTCGATTTAAGCATGAAATGTGGTCCTTAAACCCCTATTTCAATTTTGTGAAAGAACATTACTTGCGCACCGCTGATCTGATCAATTCGGCGATCTCAGAATTGGACGGGATGGAGCCAAAGGAAAAGCGCCGTTTGGAATTTTTCACGCGCCAAATCGTGGATATGATGTCGCCTACAAACTTCTTGGCAACAAACCCTGATGCGCTTGAACGGGCGATGGAAACCCAAGGGCAATCATTGATCGACGGGATGCAAAATTTGATCGCCGATCTTGAGGCGAATGAAGGTGAACTGGTTGTTCGCTTGGCTGATGAAACCGCGTTCGAAGTTGGCGGTAACATTGCAACCGCAAAGGGCAGTGTGGTTTTTCGCAACGAAATGTTTGAGTTAATCCAATACGCCCCAACGACAGAAACGGTACATGAAACCCCGATCATTATGTTTCCGCCTTGGATCAACAAATATTATATCCTTGATCTAAAGGAGCAGAACAGCTTGATCCGTTGGGTCGTTGATCAGGGGTATACATTATTCGTAGTGTCATGGGTGAACCCAGATGCCAGCTATGCTGACATTGGCATGGAAGAATATATTGAAAACGGGTACCTAAAGTCGATTGAAGTTGTGAAAGAGATCACGGATCACCCACAAGTCAATGCCATTGGATATTGTATTGCGGGGACGACCTTGGCGCTGACACTATCACTTTTGAAGCAGCTCAAAGATGACAGCGTGAAGTCAGCAACCTTTTTCACGGCACTTACCGATTTTTCTGAACAACGCGAATTTACCCCATTTTTGCAGAATGATTTCATTGATGCGATCGAAGATGAAATCAATGACAAAGGTATACTGGAAAGCTTTATCATGGCGCGCACCTTTAGTTTCCTGCGTGCCAATGATCTGGTTTATGCTCCTGCCGTCAAAAGTTACATGATGGGCGAAGCCCCCCCTGCGTTTGATTTGCTATATTGGAACGGCGATGGGTCTAGTTTACCTGGAAAGATGGCCATCCAATATTTGCGTGGCCTGTGTCAGGATAATAAATTTGCCTCTGGCGAATTTGAACTGTTGGGGCATACGTTGAAACTCTCGGACGTTGATGTGCCCCTGTGCTCGGTTGCTTGTG
>JAKMGV010000067.1:6677-8918 GCA_022424725.1 Paracoccaceae bacterium | reverse complement strand
GCTGCGCGCGTTTCCGCATCACGAGGACATACTGTTGTTCTATTTGAAGCATCTGATCGCCTTGGCGGACAATTAAATCTTGCCGATAAGGGACAAACCAGACGACAGGTGAAAGGCGTCAAAGATTGGCTCGTAAACGAAATTCAAATTCTTGGTGTGGATGTTCGCCTAAACACCTTTGTTGAACCGGAAGATATTACTGATGAGACGCCAGACGTTGTAATAATTGCGAGTGGGGGTTGGCCCGAGGCACTGCGAGTACCCGGAGGCGAGCTCGCCACGAACGCTTGGGATATCTTAAGCGGAGAGGTACGCATTTCAGGAAATGTGGTGTTGGTCGACGAAGTGGGTGATCACGCGGCATCCGTCACAGCAGATAAATTGGCACATGAAGGCTGCAAAGTGGAGTTTGTCACTCCAGATCGAACAATAATGCAAGACTTGGGCCCCACAACATCATCAGTCGCCATGCGCGACTTGGCTTCAAATGGTGTCAATTTTCGCTGTTTGTATGACTTGCACTCTATTTCAAAAGACGGAAACAGACTTAAAGTTTTGTTAAAAAATGTTCTAACCGATGAAACCAATGAACGAGTGGCAGATCATGTGGTATTTGAACATGGCCTTATGCCCTCGGATGGTTTGTATCATGAGTTAAAGGACAATTCCCTTAATTTTGGCCAACTTGATCAAAACGCTTTAATCCAAGGGCAATCACCCTTTTCGAAGGCAAACGAAAACGGCCAATTTTACCTAGCAAGAATTGGTGATGCAGTGACTGGTCGAAATATTCACGCAGCCCTTTTAGACGCGGTCCGTGTTTGCCAAAATCTATAAGATGATATTTGAACCTGATTTTCATCTTCTGAATGCCTAATGGCAAAGCAGATCTGCCATACAGTTAAACAGATATCTGGCGCGCTCATTTGATCTTTTTCTGACTTGTTCCATATCCACTATCAACGGGTTGCATGAAGACAAAGTTGGTCACGCACTGCGCATCATGCACGGAATTAATCCCCAAGGCACAAACAAGGCCCTAAGGCAGCCAGAATGGATAAATGATGATACCGCTATATGGATTCAGAGGTTTGACTGGACGAAAGGGTGATTATGTATGTGACTGTTCTCTTTGCGGGGGTGACCAAGACAATTGGACAACACTCAGCGAAACGCAGAAGATGGTCAAAGCCATCCTTCTGAAAGCACAATGCGAAGCAGAATTTAATGCAACTCATCAGCCATTTCAAAAGAAATAAAGAGTGAGGCGCAATTCTGTCGCACTGCACAAAATGATCTCTACTGCAGCCCCAACCGTAAGAACGATTACAATGTTTTCCTTAGCATTGTAACCTCGAGGGCGGGGCTATTTTGTTAAGTCACGCAACTGCCTCGTCCTCACCACCTAATGACGGCTTGTCATCTTGTCAGAGCACCAGATAAAAAGAAGAGACACGCTGTTTACTACTCGAAACACTGCATAGGTTTTCGGGACATTCAAGAAATTCTCGCGACGTCACTTTTCACGAATTGGAGTTCGCCATTCTTCGCCATGTTGTAGGGCGCGAAACCGGTTCAAAGCGATATCATTTTCCGTCAGACTATGCCTTAATCGCACTTTTGGTTCATCCATTGGTTCCGTCGTTAATTTGAATGTTCCCCAATGAATCGCAAACGCATAATTTGCCCCAAGGTCGACAAAAGTTTGCACAGCCTCTTCTGGGTTCATATGCGCAGCCTTCATAAAATCACGCGGTTCATAGGCCCCAATTGGAATGGCTGCTAATGTTGGACTGCCTAATCTTTTGGCTGTTTCTTTAAAGTCGTCTGAATATCCACTATCCCCTGCGAAATAGAATGAAAAATCGCTCCATTTCATCATCCATCCCGCCCAAAGAGATTTATTGCGATCAAAAAATGACCGTTTTGACCAATGTTGCACTGGTGTTGGTTGTATTTCTATCTCGTTCAGCATGGCCGCCTGCCACCAGTCTAATTCTGTTACGTCATTTGCACCCCATTCTCTTAACGTTTTGGCCAGCCCAAGGGGGACGAAAAACTTGATTGACGGTTGATAGGCAATCAAATCCACAATGCTTGTACGGTCTAAATGGTCATAGTGGTTGTGACTGATGAGAACGACATCAACGACAGGTAAATCGGATATTTCAAATGGAGCTGGGGTAACTCTCTTGGGTCCAGCAAATCCAATCGGTGATGCGCGACCTGAAAAATGCGGAT
>JAKMGV010000067.1:0-6577 GCA_022424725.1 Paracoccaceae bacterium | reverse complement strand
AAAATGCGGATAGCGTGGCCTGATCAGAATACGTTACAGGAAACCCATGCTTCTCTGATTGATCAGTTGCACGATTAGAAAACGCTTTCATCATCTTAAACAGATCTGCGACAGTCTTATCGCTTGGATCGCCTGCAGGATGCTGAAACCGTTTTTTTTGTACATTAAAATTGGGAGAGTTTGCGTAGTCCATTTTATCGACGCATCCTAACAAGAAAAAGCATAAAATGATTGTAAGTAAGCGATACATCGCAGTTTATCCACATTGATACCACTGAACTTAGCTCAATCGGCAATTGCTCAATAACTAATTTCCCAGGTTACAACAAACTTAATCGATGCGGATAAAACGCGTAATGCCCATTTTACGAACAACCAGGTTTATTCAATAGCATAAGATTTTTTCCTACAATGCTGATTAATACCCAGTCATTTCCAAATAACCTCGCCCTTGATGCGTTCCTGTGGCAAAGACGGGGCCTTCCCAATATGGAAACAAGGTTGATTGCCAACTGTTGTCGTTCAGGGCTTTCGTTGTGATATCCAAACTTTGTGATGGCAATTCCAATCGCCAATCCACTGGCACCATCCGATCAGCAACATTTGCCCGTCGCAGCGGCGTGATGAGCAAATCATTCGACGGCGTTACATTTCCGTCTGCGGCAATCCAAGTTGCATATGAAAATGATTGCCCATTCGCATCGCGAAGTCCGAAACCCATCAAACGCTCACCACTGTCAAAATGCAATGAAAACCAATCCCATCCAAGTTGATCCGCATCAAGTGGCTGAGATGACCATTCACGATCAAGCCATCCCAATCCGGTAACCTCAACATCCCCATTGGGCAAATTTAATGTGCCTCGAACCTGGTAAAAAGGCTGAGAATAATAATGACTTGCCTGTCCACTGTTTGATTTTACTGAATATCCATTGCCGCCATGAAAGATCATTGGTCCGTTTGCATTCAGATCAAGAGTGTAGGACGCATTTGGTAAAGTTGCGGTCAATACCAAAGTGTCAAGTGGATCGCCTACCTCTGTCTTACTTAGCATGCCCCAATCATCAATCCACGCAGCAAAGGGTTCGGTGGTAACGCCCGCTTGCCCTATGCCTCCGCGTGCAAGCCTTTCGCCTGTAAAGTGCTTATCCGGCGTGGTAATGCCCGCATTCCCCATCCAAACTTGCGAAGTTCCCTCGGGATCCAAGGATGTGCGGAACAAGGTCCATTGCACACCATAATTCTGCCCGTCTCCTCCATCAAGAATGGCTGTTAAATACCACCATTCAATACGATAATCATTGTGCGCCCCGTGATCATCAGGGAATGTGAACACGTAATCCGGCGCAGGTAATGCATAGCCATCGGCCGATTGACCCAAACCTGCAAACCCCTGCGCACCAACAACATTCGCATAGATCACTGACGATAAAATCAGAAAAATTACCTTAACGTTCATTTGCGAATACCTTTAACAGATCTGACGGTGGCAGCTTCATCAACTTTCGCATTGGCATTGCCGCAGCAAGCGCTGCTGCCACGAATGCCCAAATAAATAACTGGGCCCAGTCCCAAGGGAAGAATTCCATAGGCAATCGCCATCCAAAAGCCCGAACATTGACAATAGCAAGCAAAATCCACGCAAGCCCAAGTCCAATCGGGATCGCCAATACCGCAGTCAAAGCGGCAAGAAGCAATGAACGGCTCATTTCAATCACCGAAATACTTTTACGGGTAAACCCAAGCGCCCATACAGGGGCCAATTGTGGCAAACGCATTCCTGCAACCGTAGTTAGCGATGCCCACAATGCAAAACCAGCAACGCCCAAGGTCAAAACGTTCAACGCATTGGTGATCAAAAATGTCTGCTCGAACACTTGCATCGAAAAGGTCTTGACCTCTTGTTGATTAATTGTGTTGTCACGTGGCAATCCAAACTCGGCAACAATCTTGTCACGAACGGATGATGGATTATCTGCGTTCAGGGCGAACCGTAGTGGCTTGATATCTGGATAGCGTTTTTCAAATATTTCATAATTTATGAACGCTTGCCCTGCAGGATTACCATAGTCTGAATACACGCCGACGATTTCGAATTGAAAATCGGCAGCGAGTTGCAATGTGTTCCCCGTCCACAATTTTTCCCTGCGGGCTAACTGTTCATTTACAAGAATACCGTCTCCTTGTGCCACGCGGTCCCAGACATCAGATACAGATTCTAGCAACGGCCAATGTTCGCGATAAATTTCGTGGTCTTTTATCCCAAAAACCTGTCCTGGCGATCCAGCCAAGAGCACTTCTGCGGATACGATTGGTAAGATGCCTTCTACTTCAGCGCTCACAAATTCTTGGAACGCAACTGCTTCTGCTGGTGTGCGGGTTGTGATGTAGAGATCAGAAGCCAAGCGTTGATCGAGCCAACCCGTGAAAGTAGAACGAAATGAACCAACCATTGTGGACACTCCGACATTAGCGGCAAGCGCCAGCATAAGTGCCATTAAAGCAAGCGACATGGGTTGAATTTGTTGTCGCGTATCTGCCCATATCCAATGCGAAATGACGCCTCGGGAACTGCGCGACAAGAGCGAAACAATCGACATCAGGGCCAATGGTACCAAGAGAGCCGCCCCTAACAGCATTGCGGCCAGACAGGCAAAGCCTGCGATCAAACTTTCCCCGAGAATGCCAAGCAAGAGCGCCAGAAGTATGAGGAAAGATCCAACGATTGCTTGCAACCGTGCAGTATTTGAACCTGCACGCAACCACGCACGTGGCATAGCAGGTGCCAATATGGACAACTTAGACATTTGCCAAAGGTTGCCAGAAACCGCGACGGCAGCGCCCAAGTAGGCCATTCCAAATCCAATCAACCACCAAAAAGGATTAAGGCTTAGGCTACCTGATACCGAAGCACCGTAAAGACCCGACAGCGTTGCGGCCACACCTGGTAACAATGCGGCAGCCATAATGTATCCTAACACCACACCTACCCCACCGCCAAGAGTTGCAAGCACCAGGGCTTCTGATGCAAGCAGATACATCAAGCTGCGCCGTGAAAGCCCCAATGCGCGCAGCGTTCGGAAAAGAACCCGACGCTGTTCAAAAGCAAGCCCAATTGCGGAATAAACGATAAACAAACCCACGGCGAAAGATAACAATCCAAATGCTGTTAAATTCAGATGAAAGCTATCAGTAAGCCTTGCCATATCTGAGCGCTGTGTAGGTTCCGTTATTATATACTCAGCCTTCACATCGATAAGGGGCAAACGCCGCTTCGGTTGAACGTCAAGAACAAGTATGGATGACAAGGTGTCCCTGTTTAGAAGTGACATTGCAACTGAGACATCCGTTATTATCTGACCTGGTGGAACAGTCTCCAATCTGCGCACGGGTGGCAAGTTTTCTGGCAACAGGTCCACCGTATCAGGGTGGGCAAATATAATCCCCTTAGACGACAAAAATTCACTTAGATCTCCGTCACCGCTTAAATCTGGAAATGTGGTGTTTATTGGTGCGGTAAATGGGTCAAACCCCACCACCTCAATACCAGTCCCCCTTAAAGTTCCCCGCACAAGTGGGGAAACCAACCAACCTGCCCTGCGCAGCATGACAAAATCTTTGATCCTGAGTGGTGCATCATTTCGTGAGATGTGTGAAAATTGGGTTTGGCCCAATGTAGTAGCCGCCCGATCATAGCTTGCTCGTGCTTCGGCATTAATCGCCTGTACCCCCGTCCATAACCCCGTGGCCAGCGCTAATCCAATTATGACAACGACCAACTGCAATGGATGTCGTACCCAATGCGACCAAAATGCGTGTGCGCCTGCTCTTATCACGCGATTAAGCCCGCTTGCAAATGAACCTGATGATCCAATCTTTTGGCAAGACGTGGTGAATGCGTCACCATCAAAAGGCCCGCACCGGATTCTTGAACCAATTCCAATAATAGGCTCATCACAACATCTGCTGTTGCCTCATCCAAGTTTCCCGTCGGCTCATCGGCCAATACCAAAGCAGGGCGCGCCGCGAGGGTTCGCCCAATCGCAACGCGTTGTTGTTGTCCCCCCGAAAGTTGTTCAGGAAATCGATCCAAGAGTGTTCCAAGACCCAAATAATGTACCAGATGCTCGGTCCACGACTTGTCCTCAGATCCCGACAACCGTGCATGGAACGAAAGGTTCGCTGCAACGTTTAATGACGGGATAAGGTTAAATTGCTGAAACACAACACCAACGGTCCCGCGTCGCAGCGCCGCGCGCTGTGGGTCATCTAAGCTTGCAATATCCTGGCCCAAGATTTCAATCCGACCCTCATCCGGAACATCAAGTCCCCCGATGAGATATAAAAGCGTTGATTTACCAGAACCACTCTCGCCCGTAAGCGCAAGACTTTTTCCCGAAATCAGATCTAGTGACACACCTCGTAAAACAGTGAGTGTTCCTTCACCAGTTTCAAAATTCTTAGTTATATTTTTTACATGCAGCAGGCTCATGACAGAAACCTAGGTCCTCAGATACGAGCTTCAATAAATAGGTTTCAACTTGTCTGTGTCACAGGCGCGCGCTGATCCGTGCAGCGCAAACAATACTCCCTGCAATGAGCATAATGAGCCACAAAATTTTATCACTTGCTAATTTGATATTTTTCAACAACTTATGAACTAAAGTTCAGAGGCCCACTCGCCATTTCGAAAAACTGGGATCTTATTTTCTTCGGCATCCAAGCCATCAATATTTATCGCCTCAGATCCGATCATCCAATCCACATGGATCATGCTGCTATTACCGCCGCGTGCGACGACCTCATCATTCGATAGCTCTGATCCGTTCTTGAAGCATTTGGAATAACACTGTCCAAGCGCAATATGACAGGCCGCATTTTCATCAAACAATGTGTTATAAAATAATAGACCACTTTGCGAAATCGGAGAGCCATGAGGAACAAGCGCAACCTCTCCCAGCCGTCTTGCGCCTTCGTCCGTATCGAGCAATTTTAGGAAGACCTCTTCTCCTTTTGATGCGCTTGCGTCTGTAATCACACCGTCCTTAAATGTGACCGAAATATCTTCGATCAAAGTCCCCTGATGTGACAGTGGCTTGGTTGATTTTACGTGACCGTTCACGTTTGAGGCATGCGGAGTCGTAAAGACCTCTTCTGTTGGGATGTTTGGATTGCACGTAACACCATTTCGAGCTACCGATGCGCCACCCATCCATTCATGATCCTGAGCAAGCCCGACCATTAAATCCGTACCATCGCCATAAAAATGCAAGGCTGCAAAATTTTGCGTATTCAGCCAATTCGTACGTTCCCGAAGACGTTTATTGTGCGCATCCCACGCAGAAATTGGATCAGGCATCGTGACACGTGATGCAGCAAAAATTGCATCAGCCAAGGCGACTTGTGCGTCTTCATCACTTAAGTCCGGAAAAACGCGTTTCGCCCACCGTGTCCCTGGCCATGCAATAATGTTCCAATTGACATCAAAACGCGTGATCCTTTCGCGGACGGATGATGAAGCCTTTGAAACGGCTTTATTGGCTTGTCCGACATCTTCCGGATTTTGTTCGACCAATAGCATTGGGTCATCCCCAACAACCGCCAAACGGGCAGTATTTTTATCAAACGCATTTGCCATCCCATCAAACAACCAATCTGTTGCCTTTTCAAAAGAGGTTTTGTCTGCGTTTTTGTAACGGCTCAAAACCACCTCTGGGTCGGTATAAAATGGGGTTACAATGCCTGCACCCGCTTTGTATGCGTGATGCGCCAATTTACGCACAAGTGGCGCGGCCTCAATCGGGGCGGTAATGATAAGGTCCTGCCCTGGCTGCAACGCCACCCCTGTCTTGATTGACAGTTCTGCTAATTTGTCCAGTTCAGCGCGCTCATCCCAGTTTATCTTAGTCATCGTCTGTTGCTCTCCATCGCACTCTTGCGGTCGGATAATGCAGTTTTCGGATGAATGATCAATCGTGTCGCTTAATCTGATTCATAAAAGCGTAATTATTATTGTAAGCGCTAGGCTACGGCGAACCGCATTGCTGCAATAATCACCATTCCAGCGAACATAGCCAAAGTGGGTTTTCGGGTAATCGCAGCAATTGCCAATACCATCACAGCTGATATCCATTCTAACATCGTCCCGTTTAACATCATCAAAGATACCAAAGACGCAATAAGGCAACCGGGCAGCGCCTGCAGTGCGCGCGCCCACATCCCGTCCTGTGGAATTTGAGAGGCCAGAAGATACCCAGATAGACGAATAGCGAAACTGGCACCACCAAGTCCAATAATGGTCATCCAAATTTCAATGTTCATTGTTCAAACCTGCGCAAATTGCGCCGATCACGGCACCCCCAATTAGTCCCCAACTTGCATATTCAGGGAAAAGCGTGCCCCAAATCAAAACAATGCCACTTGCAAGTAACCAAGGCAAAACATCCTTCGTGCCTCGCCACATACCAGGCAGCGTTGCCACAAAAATCGCAATAATAGCGAAATCAAGTCCGATGGCCTGCGGATTGGGGACGCCGCTTGAAACGAGCGCCCCGATAGCTGTAACCGCAATCCAAAT
>JAKMGV010000005.1 GCA_022424725.1 Paracoccaceae bacterium | reverse complement strand
CGAAACCTATTTGATGATCAAAACACGGGTCAAACGAATGGCGGGCGGCATTCCTGCCATTCGGATCGCGGGCCATGCGATGGACACCAATGATACCCATGTCGATGCGGTAACGGCCTATGGTCCCGCCGGTTCATTAACGGATCTGGGTGAAATTTATGAGGTTACGGCAATTGTTGGTCCAGGCCTGCGTGATGGTGTTGATATGGTTTGGGGCGCGCTGCCGCACTATGGGCATTTTGGCATTGATATCACGGGCCCAACGGGCGCGGTTGTGCGGATTGATGACATCACGATTGAGGATGTTTCACACATTTTCCAACGCGATGCCCTGAACATTGTGGACGTGCGCGATTACGGCGCAATCGCAGATGGGGTAACCGACAATTACAATGCCTTTGTGGCGGCGGATAATGCCGCGAACGGGCGTCGCGTGATTGTGCCAACGGGTGAATATGCAATTTCACAATCGCTTTCGATTTCTTCTCATGTCGAGTTTCAGGGCACCCTGGTCATGCCAGAATCCGCCGCACTTTTGTTGAAAAAATCCTATGATCTACCAACCTATATCGATGCTTTTGGGGACGAGGCCGAAGGGTTCAAAAAGGCGTTCCAAGCACTGCTAAATTCCTCGGATCATGACTCATTGGATATGGGTGGTCGCACGGTCACTGTCAGCGAACCAATTGATATGCAGGCAGCGGTGTCAACGCGCGATACATTTACCCAGCGTCGCGTTATCCGTAATGGTCAGTTCTATGCGTCGGGCAGTTTAGGGTGGGAACCCACCATCGTACAAGGGCAGGCAAGCTATTCCATCAATGCGTCCCGCGATCTGACCAATGTTGAAAATATCGCGGATATTGAGGTGGGCTCGCTTGTCGAAGGGGCAGGCGTTGGCCGCGAGGTTTATGTGACATCCAAGGATGTGTCAGGTGGCAGCATTCGACTGTCAAAACCCCTTTATGATGCGGCTGGCTATCAATTATACACCTTCACGCGCCATAAATACCTGTTGGATTTTAGCGGATTTTCAACGCTAAGCAAATTAAACCTTCAGAACATCGAATTTCAATGCAAGGAAACCGCAAATGCGGTGATGTTGGCGCGTGTTGGTTTGATCTTTCACATGATAGATTGCTTTATCAAGCAACCAAAATACCGCGGCATCACCTCAATCGGGACGGGGTGTCAGGGCATGTTGATTGACCGCTGTCATTTTGTCACCGCAGAGGCGCAAACAAATGCCACAGATCGCGTTAGTCTTGGATTGAACGCCAATAATAACGACGTAAAGCTGCGCGATAATTGGGCATCGCAGTTCCGCCATTTTGCCCTGCTTGCGGGATCGAACAACATCATCACGGGTAACCATTTTTATCAAGGGGATGGTGTGCAGGGTGGTGCGCGGCTGGCTGGAATTATCCTGACCAAGGCGGCAACATCATCGTCAATCGTTGGAAATTATGTCGATAACTGCTTTATTGAATGGACCAATGAACATGATGAAACCCCTGACTTCACATCTGGTTTTGGATTTTCGTCGCTGTCCATTAGCGGGAATAACTTTCTAAGTGGAGCGGTGGCCCCATGGTTTAATTATATCCTGATTAAACCCTATGGAACCAATCACGGGATTTCCAATTTGTCTGTGACAAACAATAACTTCCGTTCGATCAATGGATCAATCTCTCGGGTGGAATGGGTGGATACGACCTATGCGGACATTAATCGCAGTCGGCTTGAGGCGATTTTGTTTGAGGGGAACAATTTTGAAAACATCAGTCGGGCCACCCAAAACCCCCTGATTGTTGAACACACACAAAGTTCTGCAAACAGTGTTTGGACCCTCGAAACAAACAATGAACTGCCGTTTCAATCCTATGCCAAACGTGTGACGGCGCTTGCCCCGCAAGCGCAGATTAAAACGTCATCAAACAGCGCCTATTTCGACATACCCTACACAACGGGTCAGGTGGGATCGGACAAGGATCAGGTGAAACTGACATTTGGCACGTTGGTAAAGGGAAAAATGGCGGTGACTGTGCGCTGCGATTAATGTTTGGGTTGGCTTTTGCCGCGATATGTTCGTGTTCCTCCGCGTCCTGCGGTGGAACGGCCACGGGTGCTTTGGTCACTTGCGGCTTCTACCGCGGATTGACGGGCCAGTGGATCATCGGCAATCGTCAGATCCACGGCCTCAAGCCGTTTGACTTCATCGCGTAGGCGCGCGGCCTCTTCAAATTCCAGATTTTCGGCCGCTTTACGCATATCGTTGCGCAATCCCTCAAGCACCGCTTGAAGGTTCGATCCACCCGCCAATTTGTCATCAATTTTGGCCGTGACACGGGATTGGTCCGTATCCCCCCGGTACAAACCAGCCAGAATGTCATCAACATTTTTGCGTACTGTTTCGGGGGTAATTCCGTGCTCCTGATTATAAGCGATTTGTTTGACGCGTCTACGTTCGGTTTCGTTTAACGCGCGTTCCATCGATCCTGTAATGCGATCCGCATACATGATTACGCGCCCATCCGCATTTCGCGCAGCCCTCCCAATTGTCTGGATGAGTGAGGTTTCCGAACGCAAAAATCCCTCTTTATCCGCATCTAAAATGGCGACCAAGCCACATTCAGGAATATCCAAACCCTCACGTAACAGGTTGATCCCGATCAAAACGTCAAAGGTGCCCAGTCGCAGATCACGCAGGATTTCGATGCGTTCCAGCGTATCAATATCACTGTGCATATAGCGGACGCGAATACCCTGTTCATGCAAATATTCGGTCAGATCCTCGGCCATGCGTTTCGTTAGGGTCGTGACCAGTGTTCTGTACCCATCTGCGCTGACCTTTCTAATCTCATCCAGAAGGTCATCGACCTGCATTTCAACGGGGCGAATTTCAACCTCTGGGTCCAAAAGGCCCGTTGGGCGAATAACCTGTTCGGTGAAAACACCGCCGCTTTGTTCCAGCTCCCAATTGCTTGGCGTTGCGGAAACATAAACGGATTGGGGGCGCATGGCGTCCCATTCTTCGAATTTAAGGGGACGGTTGTCCATACACGAGGGCAGGCGGAACCCATGTTCCGCCAGCGTGAATTTACGACGATAGTCGCCGCGGTACATGCCGCCAATTTGGGGAATGCTGACGTGGCTTTCATCGGCAAAAACAATCGCATGATCAGGAATGAATTCAAACAATGTGGGGGGCGGTTCCCCGGGTGCGCGTCCCGTTAGATAGCGGGAATAGTTTTCGATGCCATTGCAAACCCCTGTCGCCTCTAACATTTCAAGATCAAAGTTGGTGCGCTGTTCCAAACGCTGGGCTTCTAACAGTTTTCCATCATCGACCAATTGATCCAAGCGTTGGCGCAATTCCTTTTTGATACTGATTAGCGCCTGTTGCATCGTTGGTTTTGGCGTCACATAGTGGGAATTCGCGTAAATCCGAATTTGTTCAAAACTGCCTGTGCGTTCGCCCGTTAGGGGATCAAATTCAACGATGCTTTCCAATTCATCCCCGAAAAAGGAAAGGCGCCATGCGCGATCCTCTAAGTGGGCGGGAAAGACCTCTAATACATCGCCGCGCACACGAAATGATCCACGCTGAAACGCCTGATCATTGCGGCGATATTGCTGGGCGACCAAATCGGCCATGACCTGACGCTGATTGTATTCATGCCCTGCCTTGAGGTCCTGTGTCATCGCGCCGTATGTTTCGACTGAACCGATACCATAAATACAGCTGACCGAAGCAACGATTATAACATCATCGCGCTCCAACAGTGCCCGTGTTGCAGCGTGGCGCATTCGGTCGATTTGTTCGTTAATTTGGCTTTCTTTTTCGATGTATGTATCTGAACGCGGCACATAGGCCTCGGGCTGGTAATAGTCATAAAAGCTGACGAAATATTCAACGGCGTTTTCTGGAAAGAACCCTTTGAACTCACCGTATAGCTGTGCGGCCAGTGTTTTATTTGGCGCTAAAATTATCGCAGGACGTTGGGTTTCCTCGATGATTTTGGCCATGGTGAAGGTTTTACCTGTCCCTGTCGCTCCCAACAGGACCTGATCACGTTCACCTGTTAAAACACCTGCTGATAATTCAGCAATTGCATTTGGTTGATCCCCCGCAGGTTCAAACTCGGTATTCATCACAAATGCCTTGCCACCCTCTAACTTGGGGCGTTCGCGCACTTTACCTGTTGCAAAACCGATTTGGGAATCATCCATGGTGTATCTCCTGACCTCCCTAAAATTAGGATCAAATCCGCCGTTTTCCAAGGGTGCATTCACCTTTTGTTCTGTGAATACTGGGTGCTTGTCGTTTTGGAAAAAATCGATCATAACACATCCAAGATTTTAGGAGGATTTCATGCGCGCACGAATCTACAAACCCGCAAAAACCGCAATGTCATCGGGTACTGCGAAAACAAATCAGTGGGTGCTGGAATATTGTCAGGATTCAGCCCGCGAAATCGATCCATTGATGGGCTGGACCTCGAGCCATGATACGCAATCACAAGTGAAACTGCGCTTTGATAGCAAAGAGGCGGCAGTGTCATACGCCAAAGAAATGGGAATTGAGGCAGATGTGACCGAGCCTCAATCGCGCAAACAAAACATCCGCGCTCGCGGATATGGTGAAAATTTCGCCACCGACCGCCGCGCTCCTTGGACACACTAGGGCCAATTAAAATGAAATGAAATTGCCACGCAGTCGCGTGGCTTTTTTATTTGTATTTCCTGTAAACACGCGCTTCACTGTGTGAAAGTTTGAATGAGGTTTTTCATGCGTCATGGTGGTCAGATCCTAGTTGATCAGTTGAAAATCCAAGAGGTGCGGCGGGTATTTTGCGTCCCGGGTGAAAGCTATCTTGCTGCGCTTGATGGATTATTTGAAAGTGGTATCGACACGATCGTTGGGCGCAATGAAGGCGGCGTTTCAATGATGGCCGAGGCGCATGCAAAATTGACGGGTGAGGTGGGTGTCGCCTTTGTCACCCGAGGCCCTGGGGCAACCAATGCATCCTCGGGTGTGCATGTTGCGTTTCAGGACAGCACACCGATGATCTTATTCGTTGGGCAAGTAGCGAGTGATCAACGGGATCGTGAAGCGTTCCAAGAGGTGGATTATCGTGCGATGTTTGCCCCCTTGGCGAAATGGGTTGCCGAAATTGATCGCGCGGATCGGATACCAGAATATATTACGCATGCGTTTCATGTGGCACAATCTGGGCGTCCGGGGCCCGTTGTTCTGGCATTGCCAGAGGATATGCTATCGGGGCAGGCCGATGTTGCCGATGTGATGCAACCCGCAAAACCCGTGGAACAAACGGTTGCGCCTTTGGCTGTTCAAGGCGTTTTGGACGATCTTGCCGCCGCAAAGAACCCGATGATGATTGTGGGTGGTCCAAAATGGTCCGCGGAATGTGCTGCGTTGTTGGCCGATTTTGCAGAAGCGACAGGTTTGCCAATTGGGACATCCTTCCGCAGTCAGGACTATATCGACAATCGCCATCCCAATTATGTTGGCGATGTTGGGATTGGACCAAATCCTGATCTGGCAAAACGCATTGATGATGCAGATGTTTTGTTGGTTCTGGGGGCACGGTTGGGGGAAATGACCACGGGCGGATACGCCATGTTAACACCCCCAAAAACAAAGCAACGTTTGATACATGTACATGCCAACGCTGATGAAATTGGCCGCGTTTATGTTGCTGATCGCGGCATTTGCTGTGATCCCAAAGCGTTTTTGCAAACTGCACTGGATTTGGTGCAGGAACCACTTGCGTCCCCCCCAACGGCAGAACGCGCATCATATGAGGAATGGCAAACCCCTTTTGCCACCCCAGGGGATGTCAAGATGGAGCAGGTGATCACGCACCTTAGCTCGGTTATGCCAGAGGATGCGATTGTCACAAATGGTGCAGGTAATTATGCGGCGTGGTTGCATCGATATTACCGATATAAATCCTACCGCACACAGCTGGCCCCAACGTCAGGGTCCATGGGCTACGGACTTCCTGCGGCGGTGGCCGCAAAACTGGAACGTACAGAGCAAGAGGTTGTGTGTCTGGCGGGTGATGGGTGTTTTCAAATGTGTATGCAGGAATTTGGCACGGCCGTGCAGTATGGCGCCAATATCATTGTGATTGTCTCAAACAATGGCGTTTACGGAACAATCCGCATGCATCAACAGCGCCACTATCCCAATCGTCCATCGGGTACGGATATGATCAACCCTGATTTTGCCGCACTGGCGGCTGCCTATGGGGCGCATGGCGAACGGGTGATAACATCGGCAGAGTTTCCTGCCGCATTGGCACGGGCACGCGCATCGGGCAAACCCGCGATCATCGAGTTAAAAACGGATCCCGCCGCGGTGTCGCATCGCACACCTGCCTAGGCGTGCGCTTTATTCGCTTGGCTTAACGGCGTCTGGATGCGCCGCCTGAAATGCAGGGTGTACGGCACAGTTTTCGGCAATTCGCGTGATATTCGTGTTCGTTCTGACATCGACGCCCCAGCGATCCGCGTTATAAAGCTGCGGCATGATGCAGATGTCAATCAGTCCGGGTGCATCGCCATGCGCAAAAGCGGTTTTTGGACGCGTGTTTAGCATGGTTTCAACTGCCGCGAGGCCAGGTGCAATGAACCGTTGCATCCATTCAACACGGGTTTCGTCGCGTCCTGATTGTTGCACTGCATAGGCCGCAACCGAAACATTGCACACGGGATGAATATCCACCGCAATGGCATGGGCAATCGCGCGTTCCTGCGCGGCCGAAGCAGGATCTGATGATATCAATCCCATATCACGTGTTGCATTTAGATATTCTAAAATAGCGAGCGATTGGGTCATCGAATGCCCATCGATTTCCAACACAGGCACCAACCCCTGTGGGTGGCGGTTGAGATAGGCCTCTGTCTTATGTTCGCCCTTTAACAGATCAACGGAAACAGATTGATACGAAATCCCCGCAAGGTTCATTGCAATGCGCAACCGATAGGCTGCGGAAGAGCGCCAATAGTCATAAAGAACCGCATCCGTCATGATGTCTGCCCCGCAGTTTTTGCAGCCTCCAGCGCCTGTTCCAATATGTCCATGTCACCAATGTGATTGGACAGGACCAAGATTAGACGCGCGTTTAACGCATCACTTTGCTCTTTGCTCAATCCCTCATGCGCGTTTAGAAGTTTTTCGTAAAAATCGTCGCCATTGGGGATATTTGGGGTCAGGATTAGGGTGCTCATTGTATTTTCCCCAATGCGGTCTCCACTGCCATTTGCACGCGCGCTGCGTCGTACTCGGACCATCGCGCGACGATGTGTTGGTCAGGACGAATAAGATAGACCGCGCGTTCGGCCGTACCAAGGAAGCGTTCGCCAAGCGTTTTGTTTGAGTCTGATGTTGCGCTCAGCTCTAGTTGGGCAATCTCAATACCCTCAATCTGTTGGAGCGATGGGGCATCGGTGTTCAGCGTCATCAAGGTGAATCCCCCACCCAATTTGGATAGCAAGTAACGGTTGTCCAATGGCGCATCAGGGCAGGGCATGCCCGGTTGACTGCGCGCAGGGCCGCCCGTCAAGGCATCTTCACCTGTTAGGCTGTGACCGACATAGTTGCATGGCATCGACAATCGACCTGAGTTCACCAATGGGCGGGCAAAGGCATGATGTTCAGACAGATCCAAAACCGCATTCCTAAACACGCGGCTGATGTCGGATTTCGGTGTAATGAAATCTGTCGAGCGTGTCGAATTCATGATGTTTTCGTCCGCACCGTGGATGCGTTCGTCATCATAGCTGTCCAGCAAGGTGTCAGGGGCAAGGCCCTGGATCACATGCGCCAATTTCCAACTTAGGTTGTCGACATCTTGCAATCCACTATTTGCGCCACGTGCGCCAAATGGGGATACCTGATGGGCGCTATCGCCTGCAAAGATAACATTGCCGTGGCGGAATTTTTCCATCCGACGACATTGGAATGTGTAAATACTGACCCATTCCAGTTCAAATTTCACATCGTCACCCAACATCTCATTTAGGCGCGGAATGACGCGGTCAGGTTGTTTTTCGGCTTCTTTATCGACATCCCATCCCAGTTGTAGATCGATCCGCCACACACCATCGGGCTGTTTGTGTAACAATGCCGATTGTCCACGATTGAATGGCGGATCAAACCAAAACCAACGTTCGGTCGGGAAATCCGCTTCCATCGTGACATCCGCGATTAGGAAGTTGTCCTCGAAGACACGGCCAACAAAATCAAGCCCCATCATCGAGCGCGTGGGACTTCCTGCGCCATCACAGGCGATGACCCAATCTGCATGGATCGTATATTCGCCGTCGGGTGTCGTGACCGTAAGGGCGGAATAGGTGCCATGATCCATGATCGCGCTCACACGGTTCTTGCCGCGGATATCAATTTTTGGGGTCTCTGAATTGATCTCTTGGACGCGTTCAACAAGGTATTGTTCGAAATAATACTGTTGCAGGTTGATGAACGCGGGGCGGGCGTGCCCGTCTTCGGCCAAAAGGTTAAATTCATAAACCTTGCGTTCATCAAAGAACACTTTGCCAAGGTTCCATTGAACCCCTTTGTCGACCAATTTGTCCCCAAATCCCAATCGATCTGCAATTTCCAGTGTGCGTTTTGCAAAACAAATTGCGCGACTGCCAAAACTGACCTTGTCGTTGTCATCCAACACAACAACATCAATTCCGTGCTGCGCCAGATCGATTGCCATGCCCAACCCAACGGGGCCTGCGCCAATCACCACGACACTGTGGTGCGCAGGCGCAGATGCGGTCTGGTCGACAGATTGGTAATACGGATATAGTGGTGTTTCAAAGATTTTGTTCATCTTTTGCCTCCCCTAGCTTTGAAGGGCCTCCCACATGTCCAAATCACGTTGTGCCGTCCAAATGCGGGGCGTATCAATTCCACGCGCTTCGTCGTAGGCGCGTGCCACGTTAAACGGCAAACAATGTTCATAAATCGCATAGTCAGAGAATTTCGGATCGCATTCCGCGCGGCAGGCATCCCATGCCTCTTTCAGCGAACCGTTACGTGCCGCAACTTTGGCAACAGGGCGATAAGTGCTTTCGACAAAATCGCGGGTGCTTTCGATTGCGCGGTTTACCATATCCTGTCCAACCAACGCGTCCCCGCGCCCAGGTGCGATTGCGTCAACCTCAAACGATTTGATATTATTCAGTGTATCGCCCCAATCTGCGAAATGACCATCACCGCAGTAGCAGGCGGAATGGTATTCAACGATGTCACCCGTGAACATCACGTTTTGATCGGGCACGTTGATGACGATGTCACCCGCTGTATGCGCGCGTCCCAAATGCATTAAATCGACGCGGCGGTTCCCAAGATAGACAGACATTGATCCATCAAATGTTGTCGTCGGCCATGTCAGTCCCGGAATGCTTTCGTGTCCTTCGAACAGACGTGGAAAGCGTTGGAATTCGCTGTCCCAGTCTTCTTGCCCGCGTTCCACGACCATGGCACGCGCCATATCTGACATGATGATCTGATCTGCGTTGAATGCGGATGCACCCAAAACGCGAACCGCGTGATAATGGGTTAGGACAACATGTGAAATTGGTTTGTCTGTGACACTGCGGACGCATTCAATCACCTTATGGGCAAGGCGGGGTGTTGCCTGTGCCTCTATGATCATGACGCTATCATCGCCAATGATCACGCCAGAGTTTGGGTCGCCTTCAGCGGTAAAGGCGTAAAGGCCTTCGCCGATTTCGGTAAAGCTGATTTTCTTTTCACTCATATCGCTTTGCGATGCGAAGGCTTTTGCCATGGGGCTCTCCTATTGGTTTTCGGTGGGCGTGATCGTACCACGCCCGTTTAATGGTTTATCGTTCGTATGGATTTTCAAGGGCAGGCAGGACACGTCCGACGCAGGTGCCAAATCCGATGGTCAATGTTTCACTACGTGCGGCACCTGACATCACGATTTGATCGTCATCTTCAAGGAAGCTACGTGTTTCACCGTTGTCCAATTCAATGGGTTCTTTTCCACCCCAGCTGAGTTCAAGCATACTGCCGCGTTGATGGGGCTCTGCGCCTGAAATTGTACCTGATCCCAACAAATCGCCTGGGTTCATTGGGCATCCTGACGTTGTGTGATGTGCCAATTGCTGGGCAGAGGAATAGTACATCTCTTTATAGTTGGTCTCGGTGATGATTTTCTTACCACCTGATTTTGACAACAACCCAACCTCAAGCGAAATGTCATATAACATTGGGCCACAGTCCTTCAGGTGGTCCAGCAATTCAAATTCGCGTTCAGGGGTATCAACACGGAATGGCTCTAGTGCTGCCTTGGTGACGATCCATGGGCTGATGGATGTGGCGGTCGCCTTGGCCTGAAACGGGCCCAATGGTTGGTATTCCCAGGCCTGAATATCGCGGGCTGACCAATCATTTAACAACACGTAACCAAAGATCAGATCATCCGCCTCTTGGACTGTGATAGGGCCGTCAGATGGCAGGCCAACCACAGCGCCCAGTTCCAATTCAAAATCAAAACGACGGCATGGCGCGAATTCGGGTTGCGCGGCATCGGGCGCCTTTAGCTGACCCCATGGACGGCGAATGTCTGTTCCACTGACCACAACCGAGGAGGCGCGACCATTGTAGCCAATCGGGATATGTAGCCAATTTGGCGGCAGCGCGTTTTCGGCACCGCGGAACATGGTGCCCACGTTGGTTGCGTGATGACGACCTGCGTAGAAATCGGTGTACTCACTGACCAAGAATGGCAAATGCATGGTCGCCTCAGATTGCGGAGTTAGCATATCAATGGCCCGACCCTGATGGGCGCTGGCATTTTTAAGGATCGCTGTGATTTGTTTGCGCAGTTTTTTCCACGCCTCTGGCCCCAATTCCATAACTTCGTTCCAAAAGGGAACGTCAAAAATAGAGCCCTCATCCAGCTTGATCATATCCGCTTCTTCCGCGGCCTGCAGATCAAGGATCATATCACCAATTGCAACACCACAGCGTGGATCTGTGTCAGCCGTTGAAAACACACCATAGGGAAGGTTGTTTAGTGGGAAAGGCGATTGGGGATCGTTTGCGGAGGCGACCCAACTGGTTAATAGTCTCATGGTGTATCTCTTTCTTGGCAGGATCTGCGTGAATTACTTGGTTCCGGGGGTGCCATCAAATTTCTTTTCGATATCAACCCAACAATCAATGTAATCGTCCTGAAGTGGCGCCTCTTTAGCGGCATAGGCCGTCAAGTGCTGAGGAAAGCGCGTTTCGAACATGAAGGACATTGTGTTATCCAATTTCTGCGCCTGTAAATCCGCGTTGGATGCACCTTCAAATGCATTCTTATCGGGGCCGTGGGGCAGCATCATGTTATGCAGGCTCATGCCGCCTGGAACAAAACCTTTTGGCTTTGCATCATACTGGCCGTAAATATTGCCCATCAATTCCGACATGATGTTTTTGTGATACCACGGCGGGCGGAATGTATTTTCTGCAACCATCCAACGTTCGCGGAACAAAACAAAATCGATGTTTGCCGTGCCTTCAACACCCGACGGGGCGGTTAGTACCGTAAAGATGGATGGATCGGGGTGATCAAATAACACCGCACCAACGGGGCAGTATGTGCGCAAATCATATTTACAGGGCGCGTAATTGCCATGCCATGCGACAACATCCAACGGACTATGGCCGATGTGCGTTTCATGGAATTGGCCGCACCATTTAATGACAACACGACTCGGGACTTCGCGATCCTCAAATGCGGCGACAGGGGATTTGAAATCGCGCCGATTTGCCAAACAGTTTGCGCCAATGGGACCACGTCCGGGTAAGGCGAATTTTTGGCCATAGTTTTCGCACACAAATCCGCGTGCAGGCCCCTCTAACACCTCAACACGGTACAACATGCCGCGCGGGATAATTGTGATTTCCTTGGGTTCTAGGTCAATGATCCCCAGTTCCGTGCAAAATCTTAGGCGTCCTTCTTGGGGAACAATTAACAATTCACTGTCCGCGGAATAGAAATATTCGTCCACCATTGACGCCGTTACCAAATAGATGTGGCTGGCCATGCCGACCTGAGTATTCACGTCGCCTGCGGTGGTCATGGTGCGCATTCCTGTAAGCCACGTTAGGCGTTCGGATGCATGCGGCACAGGATTCCAACGATATTGACCCAGCGACACAACATCTGGGTCGATATGCGGCGCGGATTTCCAATAGGGCAGATCAATTTTTTCATACCGATGTGAATGCTTCACAGAGGGACGAATGCGGTAACACCATGTACGTTCATTTTGATGGCTGGGCGCTGTGAACGCTGTTCCAGAGAGTTGTTCGCCGTAAAGCCCATAGCTACATTTTTGCGGGCTGTTTTGACCCTGTGGGAGCGCGCCTGGCAGGGCTTCGGTCTCAAAGTCATTTCCGAAACCAGGCATGTATCCTTCGGTGATCCCATCATGTGACGGGGCTTGGACAAAGCTATGTGGAAACGTGGGGCGATTCATTTTGATGCTCCTCTACCGCGTGAATTGAAAATCTGGTAATAGTTGAAAATGTAACTAACAACCCCTTATATTGAAAAAATGACACAGAAAGACGACTTCGATTTACGCGAATTTTTGCCCTATCTTTTGAACCAAGCCGCTGAGATCAGTAGCCAGTCGTTCCAGCGGATATACAAGGGGCGTTATGGCATGTTACGCACTGAATGGCGCGTTTTGTTTCATCTGGCAATCTATGAACGGATGACGGCCAAAGACATCTGTGAAAAGGCGATCATGCACAAAACCAAGGTCAGCCGTGCGGTGCAGCGATTAGAACAGAGGCGGTACCTGCAACGTAAACCCGACGAAAAAGATCGACGCCACGAATGGCTAACGCTTACGTCGCAGGGACGCACGGTTTACGAAGATTTACGCGCCCATGCACAACAGCATGACCAAGTGCTGATGCAAAAATTAAGTACAGAGGAAATCACGGTCCTGCGTGGCGCCTTAAACGCGCTTAGCCAGCCCTAGAATTTCGCAGTCACGTTTGGCAAATCCAGTGTTTTAACCAATTCACGCAGTTCTTGGCGCGCTGCGATATTGGAAATGTTCAACTGTTTGACACCAACATCCTTTAGATCCAGCAGGGTCAGACCACGTGGGAACAATTCGCGGAAAATGACACGTTCATTAAACCCAGGTCCAACGCGGAACCCAATCCGCTTGGCCAGTTTGTCCAATGCCCGCTCCATCTTTAGCTTATTGACCATTTGTTGCGCCCCAACGCGGTTGCGGATCACGACCCAGTCAATGGGTTTCAGGCCAGCTTGGGCACGTAATTGACGGGCGTGCCACACCATTTCGGAATAAACGGATGGTCCCTGGATCTTTTCGCCATCTGAACTGACATGGGCCAATAGATCAAAATCGACAAAACTGTCGTTCAGCGGCGTGATCAATGTATCCGCCAATGAATGCGCAACTTGGCTGAGGCGGGTGTGCGAACCTGGGCAATCGATGAGAATGAAATCGCTGTTTGGATCGGCCTTGGCCACTGCTGCAGATAGGCGGTGATCATAGATATTTTCACCATCTGGGATTTGTGATTTGTCGATGTCAGGTAATGGGAAATACGTGGGCGAGGGCAAATCCATTCCCGTTTCAGAAAGGTGTTTTTGTCGATTAAGCAGATACCGCGCAAAGCTTTGTTGACGCAGGTCTAAATCAATAGCACCAACGCGGTGTCCCATCCGTGCCAATGCCGTGGCAATATGCATCGTGACGGTGGATTTACCTGCGCCACCTTTTTCGTTTCCCACCACAATTATATGGGCCATTTCCGCATCCCCTGACGTTTACCTGTTTCTATATCCAAAGGATTTACAAAGCAAAAGTCTATATCCCCACACTGGCGTTAATTCTGATCCAACATGTTTGGCGTGTCTGATTTAATTTCTTCGAAATCAAAGTTATCCAAACGACGCGCACGTTTGCCCGCCTTATCTGCGCTGATTTTGATTTCGGTAATATCCTTGGCGGCTTGGGTGAAGTGACGATCTAGGTTTTCAACACGCGTGCCCAACCGATCCACATCCTGATACAGCAATCCTAATTCCCGACGAATGGCACCTGCCTGTTCACGCATGCGCGCGTCCTTCAATATGGCCCGCATTGTGTTCAAAGTCGCCATGCAAGTGGTGGGTGAGACAATCCAAACACGGGCGGAAAACCCCTCACGCACCAATTCCGAAAAATTGGCGTGCAACTCGGCGTAAACCGCCTCTGATGGTAGGAACATCAATGCGCCATCTGCGGTTTCACCCTCAATGATATATTTTTCCGAAATATCTTTGATGTGTTTTTTTACAGCTGTACGTAATTGACGCGTGGCTTCGTTCAATTCCCAATCAGTGTTTGCATTGCGCAGCGCCTCATACGGTTCCAACGGAAACTTACTGTCGATCACAATCGGGCCCGGTGGATTTGGCAGATGGATCAAACAGTCCGCGCGTCGCCCGTTGGAAAGCGTGGCCTGCAACGTGTAACTGTCCGAAGGGAGCGCCTTGGACACAATATCGTTCAACTGAATTTCGCCAAAGGCACCTCGGGTCTGTTTGTTCGATAAAATATCCTGAAGCGATAAAACATCGCCCGAAAGTTTCGTGATGTTTTCCTGCGCCTTATCAATGGCAGTCAGACGTTGTTGCAATTCACCCAATGAACGGGCGGTTCGACGGGCGGATCCTTGCAAATTTTCGTTCATTTGCAGTTGCACATCGGCCAGTCGTTTTTCCATCAATTGCAACATGCTGGTTTGTTGTTTCGCTTGCGCCTCTGACACGTGATGCAGACCGCCCGCCAACCTCTCTTGGCCTTCGCCAAGTGCCTGAACGCGTTGTCCCAAGGCATTCATTTGATAGCTCAGCGGTTCAGCCGCCTTGGTCAGGCGTGAAACAGCACGCAGCGATAGCAACAAGAGCAACAAAACAATCAGCCCCGCGCCAATGATCAGTTGTGTGGTTGGGTCATTTAAATCAAGGGGCATCAGGTTCGTCCAAATAGGCGTTCAATATCGCTAAGTTTAAGTTCCACATAGGTGGGGCGGCCGTGGTTGCATTGGCCCGAATGGGGCGTCGCCTCCATCTCGCGCAAGAGGGCGTTCATTTCTTCGGCGCGCATGCGGCGGCCTGATCGGATTGAGCCATGGCAGGCCATGCGGGACAAAATCGCCTCGATCCGTTCTTGGATCAATTGGCTGCTGCCCCAATCCGAGATTTCGTCCAAAAGGTCTAGGATCAAATCCTTGGCATTGACTTCGCCCAATATCGCAGGGGTTTCACGCACGGCGATGGCTCCATTGCCAAAGGATTCGATCCCAAGCCCAAAACGGCCAAATTCATCCGCCAATTCCAACAACATCGCGCAATCCCCAGTGGAAAGTTCGATGATTTCGGGAATCAACAACGCTTGGGCGGCAACACCACGTTCGGCCATTTGATGTTTCAAACGTTCGTACACCAGCCGTTCATGCGCGGCGTGTTGATCGACAATAACAATCCCGTCCTGTGTTTGTGCGATGATATAGTTTTCATGTACTTGCCCACGCGCCGCCCCCAACGGGTGATCCGTTTGCTGCTGTTCTTGGACGGGTTCGATCACAGGATCATCAATGCGGGCAGATGGTGCGGGGGCCTCTGCGAAACCAAAGCTTTCGGGCGCTTGTGCCTGATAACTGACGTTGCGCACCGCGGCGCTGGGGCGGTCCATTTGGTAGATCGGCTGATGTGGCGTTTCGGGGCGCATCGCACCCAATGTTGCGCCCGCAACGGTGGTCGAGGCGCGGTGCCCTGCCTCGCCCAATGCGTGACGCAGGGCTGATACAATCAGGCCGCGCACCAATCCCGGTTCGCGAAAGCGCACCTCGGATTTGGCGGGATGTACGTTCACATCAACAAGGTGCGGATCACAATCCACAAACAAGGCAACAGCCGGGTATCGGTCACGCGATAGGAAATCCGCATAGGCACCACGCAGTGCCCCGATCAACAGTTTATCCCGCACAGGTCGACCATTCACAAAGAAATACTGCATCACCGCAGCCCCGCGTGAAAACGTTGGTAGTGCAGCATAACCAGATAGATGAAAACCGTCGCGTTCTGCATCAATCTTCAGGGCGTTTTCCGCAAATTCTGTCCCCAGAATTTTTGCCAATCGTCTGTGAAGCGCGTCAAACAAATCGCCCGTTTCTGGATCAACGCGGAACACGGATCGTGACCCACCATTTGACACATCGCGCAAATGAAACCCGATTGAGGGTTCGGCCATGGCCAAACGTTTGATGATATCTGTGATTGCCTGTGCCTCTGCACGGTCTGTGCGCAGGAATTTCAGGCGCGCGGGGGTTGCGTAAAACAAATCGCGCAACTCGATCACTGTTCCTTTGCTCAGCGCTGCGGGTTTGACGGGGCCCATGTCACCCCCTGAGACAGTGATTTCCGCGCCATCCTGACCCTCAGCACGAGAGGAAATCGACAACCGACCAACGGCACCCAAGGACGGCAGTGCCTCGCCGCGAAACCCGAAACTGTGGATGTTCAGCAAATCAGATCCATCAATTTTTGATGTCGCATGACGCGACAATGCAAGGGGGAGATCCGCCGCACTCATCCCGCAGCCATCGTCCCCCACACGGATCAACGTTTTACCTCCATCCGCGATATCAATGGTGATGCGCTGCGCCCCTGCATCAATGGCATTCTCAACCAATTCCTTTACCGCAGATGCGGGTCGTTCCACCACTTCACCAGCCGCAATTCGGTTAATCGCCGCGTCATCCAGTTGGCGAATAACGGGGCGATCGTGGCCTATGTTGGGGTTGTGTGAATTCATACCACAAACCCTAGCACGGATTGGGACGATTCTGCCATGGTGGAAATGTGTTGAATTTTAGGGTCACGTTGCGTTCCAAATCTGCATTTGCACTGGACACATATGCCTCGCCCCACTTTATTAATCACAGCAGGAGGAGAACCACATGTATACAGTCGTTGGATCACGCACTAACCGCACATTTCGCGTATTATGGGCGTTGGAAGAATTGGGAATTGAATACGATCACAAACCCTATTCCGTGCGTTCACCAGAGGCGTTGGAACACAGCCCCACGGGCAAATTACCTGCCCTGATTGCCGAAGGCGAGGTGATCACCGACAGCGCGGCAATCATAACCTTTCTGGCGGATCGCCATGGTGGATTAACCTTTCCTGCGGGATCGGTTCAACGTGCAAAGCAGGACGCATTGCTGCACCGTGTGAATGATGAAATCGATGCTGTTTTATGGACCGCAGCCCGACATAGTTTCATCTTGCCCGAAGCAGAAAGGGTACCCGCCGTGAAAGAAAGCCTGAAATTGGAATTCGCGCGATCGTTGGATCGCCTAATGGAACAAATCGACGGCCCCTATTTAATGGGGGATACGATGACCATTCCAGATATCATTTTGGTGCATTGTGGTGGTTGGGCCTATAACGCCAAATTCCCATTAGAGAATGAAGCATTCAAAGCCTACACAAAACGCCTGCGAGAACGCGATGCGTTCAAGCGCGCCGCAGCCTTGCCTTAGATCACATGTGATTATGTGCGCTGCGCGTATTGCGCGGCGTGCAAACCCGCCCAACGTCCTGTTGCCAAACAGGCGGTGATCAAATAGCCGCCCGTCGGTGCCTCCCAATCAATCATTTCGCCCGCGCAAAAAATGCTGGGGTGATCCATTAACATAAGATCAGCATCCAATCGGTTCCACGGGATGCCACCCGCTGTCGAAATCGCTTCATCCATGGGGCGCGGTTCAAGGGTTGTAATGGACAGGGATTTCACCATTTTGGCCAGTGCTTGGGCATCTTGCGGCAGTTGCGGTGCCGCTTCACGCATCAATGCGATCTTTATTGGCTCAAGCTTCAGGACTTTACGCAGATGGTTTGTTTGGCTGTCCTTGCCGCGGGGTTTTGACAGTGCGGTTTCGACACGGTTAGCTGTCCAATCGGGCTTTAGATCAATTGTCAGTGGAACGCCTGTGCGCAGTGCGCGACTAACGGAATAAATGCCGCCGCCTTCGATGCCATTGCGTGAAACAATGATTTCCCCGCGCGAGGTCATGTCGCCAGCGCGAAGGGTGATATTCTTGATCGGCGTGCCAAAGAATTTGGTCATGTGATCCGACCACTCCATCGCAAAAGCGCAGTTTGCGGGTTGGAACGGGGTGATTGGACCGAACTGTTCGGCCCATGCGCCATCTGATCCCAAACGCGCCCAGCTTGCGCCACCCATGGCCAACACGGCGACATCGGCGATGATGTTTTTGGCACCGTCAGGTGTTTGAAATTGCGCATTATTTTCGGTAAAGCCTGTCAGTTTCCAGTTCGTCTTTAGGCTAACACTCGCATCCACCAACCGTGCAATCCATGCGCGCAATAGGGGCGATGCCTTCATCACTTTGGGAAAGACGCGACCTGATGTGCCGACAAAGATTTGTTGACCCAAACCTTCTGTCCACTCTTTCACCTCTTTCGGGCCAAAGGATGCAATGATCGGATCAAGGTGCGTTCGGGCATCGTAATAATGGGGCAAAAACGCTGAAACGGGTGCGTCCATAGTTAGGTTTAAACCCGATTTCCCCGCCATTAAAAATTTACGACCCAAGGTGGGCTTTGCCTCGGCGATGGTCACGGACAGCCCTGCATTGACCAACTGCTCAGCAGCCATCAAACCCGCGGGACCACCCCCAATCACCAATGCTGTTTTTGTCATTCGTCAGGTATATCCGGCATATTTTTAAACTCGACCACGCGATGTGGGTATGGGGTTTTAATATCGTTTTCTTTCAATGTGTTCCAGATGATAAAAAGAACATCAGACGTGTATTTGTTTTTGCCATCATCAATCCCATTGACCCAAAATTCGACGGCAAACTTGATGCCACTTTCCCCGAAACCGCGCAGTTCGCAATCAGGTGGAAATGGATCGTCAAGGACCTCTGGGTGTTTGGAAACGGCGGCCTCGACCAGTGCAGGGACCGTATTTATATCGGTGTCATAACTGACGGAAAAATCGGCTTCATAGCGGTTTGCGCTACCTTGGTCCGAATAATTGACAACACGGGTTGTGATGAAATCTTCGTTTGGAACAACAATCCAACGTCCGTCATACGTTTCAAGGATCATCGAACGGGCCGTGGTTTTCACGATTGTGCCTGCTTCACCGCCATCAAGTTCGACATAATCCCCAACGGTTGCCTGTCCCTCTAACAATAGGATCACGCCCGAGATGAAATTTGATGCAATCTTCTGCAAACCAAAGCCAAGGCCAACACCAACCGCGCCCCCAAGAACGGCAAGCGAGGTCAGGGAAATCTCCATGATGTTCATCAGTATCAAAAAGGCCGCGCCGAAAATGGCGATCTCGGTTGCCTTGCTCGCCAACTGACGTGTGGCCGGACGCATCTCTTCTTGTTTGTTGATAAAGCCTGAGGATTGATCGTTTGACCAACGGCCCAGCCAAAAGATGACGCCACCTACGACAAAGAATTGGATCAGCCACAGCAGATTAAAGGATAGGTTCCCCAGCGGAACAACCGTCGCCTCAAGCCGGGCAGCGACCATGTCCAAGAGACCCAGCGCATAAAGCGCACCCACAGGGATCAGCACGAATTTTCCCAATAATTTCAATAAGGGATCGGTCAACATATCCTGTGCAAAACTGCGGATCGCAAGGAATAAAAACACCCGTTTGCCAAAGGCGATGACAGCGCCAGATCCGAAAATCGAACGGGTCAGGGTTTCACCGATGCCTGTAAAGGCATAGGCCAACAACGGCATCAAAAGGGGCAAAAACATCAATATAAAAAGGCGTACTTGCCCAATGACCGATGTTGAACCGTCCTGTGGTGTCAGGATGCGGGTGATGATTGGGTTCATCTTTTTTGTGGCAAACACGGCCCCATAATAGGCCGCAACCAATAAGATAAACTGAGACCACGCCGCAGGGCTTAGCAACCATGCCGAGGCGATATCCCATCCCTGCACAGCCAATGAAAACGCCCGCTGAACGATCGGGGGCATTTGATCGAATTCCATATTTTACATCCCTTGATTCCGCACCTAAATCGTATTTTGATAGCAAAATGAGGGGTTTGACAATGAGGCAATTGAGATGAGCGATCCAGTGTGTCCCTTATGTGAACGCCCAATTCCACCAGATGCACCGCAAAGTTTGCATCATCTGATCCCTAAACTTAAGGGCGGAAAAGGCGGTCCAACGATTCTAATTCACCACATCTGCCACAAAGAAATTCATGCCACACTCACCGAGGCAGAGCTTGCCCGATCTTACGCATCGGTGGATGCATTGCGTGCGCATCCACGCCTAGCCAAGTTTTTTAAATGGGTCGCAAAACGCCCGCCGCAGTTTTTGTCAAAAACCACAGGCGGGCGTCGAAAACGGTAAAATCCGCATATGTTTGACGTCGGTAAAACGTCGGTATCACGTCGGTGCGAAAGTTAACGAAACGCTAACCCAGCATAGGGATCAATGCGTCCCAATCATCCCCTTAATCCCTGCGCAATGTTCAGGGGTTGCAGCCGCGCTATCGGTCATCAGGGAATGGGCATGATCCAGCAGATCAGCAGGATCAACGATGCGATCAATCAGGCCAAACGCCAACGCCTCATCCGCCAAAATTTTCTGCCCGCCCATTAGGATCATTTTGGCACGTGCAGGACCAATCAGATTGCGCATCCGCATTGGATCGCTGGGTTGGGGCAGATAGCCAAGCTTCATCACGGGGTAAAAGAACTTTGCACTTGCCACTGCAATGCGCATATCGCAGGCCAGCGCCATGCCCATCGCGCCACCGGCAAGCGTACCGTTTAGCGCGGCAATGCTCATACAAGGCAGGTCGGCAATGGCACCTGACAATTCCTCCCACAACGGTGATGTGGCAAGGCCAGCGCGCGCCGCATCCAAATCGGCCCCTGCGGAAAAAACCTTACCCTCGCCTGTCAGGATCAAACCACGTGCGTCTTTTGCATCGCGGGCTGTGTCGCGCAAATCAATCAACATTTGTTCGGTCAGGGCGTTTGCCTTATCCGGTCTGTTCAGGGTGACAACCCAGACAGGATTGGTTTTATCAACATTGATCATGCAACACCTATTGCCTTGCGCAGGTCAGGATCGCGCAGCGCCAATTCCCGTCCCGCAAATTGTTTCGCATTTTCACACATACACACCATCGCCTTGGCGGGCCAAGAGGGGGGAACATGATCGCTCCAGTCTAATTCACTAACGGGGTTAATGCCGCTGGCCTTGATGTCACGCTGCATCTGCGTGGCCACAGTCCCGGGCGACAGACCCATGGATGAAATTCCATGCCAGCCATATTCCAGATGTAAACTGCTGGTCATCATTGCGGCCGCTGCCTTGGATGCGCAATAGGCGCTCCACCCTTCTAATGGGTTATGCGCGGCCCCCGAACTGACGGTCAGGATAATACCTTCGCCTGATTTCATCATATGAGGCAGGGCCGCCTTGGCCGCATAAAACACCCCTTTTACATTGACGTCGATCAGCTTGGACCATGCGTCGATGTCTGCATCTTCGACCCGTGCAATGGGATGCAGGGCCGCGGCATTGTTGATGACAACATCCAATCCCCCAAAATGCGTAACGGTTTGATCAATCAGGGACGTCACAAATGCGGGGTCTGCGATATCCCCGGCAATGGCCAGGGCCTGATCGCCATAGGGGGCAGCGATTCGATCAATCTCGGCCTTTGAGCGTGCGGTTAAAACAACTTTTGCGCCCGCTTCGGCGAATTCCGCAACGCTTGCCTCGCCAATCCCGCGACTGGCGCCTGTGATCAAAACGGTTTTTCCTGATAAATCCATTGCACTATCCTTGGTCAATATGGGTCACGCCGACCATGGCACAGGGCGGGAAAACCATGCAACCCCTTGAACATCAATGTGATCTGCCACAAGTTTAACGCATCTACGAAGGAAGGGTGTTTTATGTTTCAACGATCAATTTCATATACCGCACTGTTAGCTGGGTTATTTGGTGCATCGGCCGCAGTTGCCGATTTAACGGCAGATCGCGTTTGGGCACAAACCATTGATTTGATCGAGGAAGCAGGGGGTTCCATTACCGCACTGGCCACACGGGATGGTGACAACCTGAACATTTCAAACGTACGTTTTACGTTCGATATTCCTGATACTAACGATACGGTTATCGTGGCGATGGAGGGTTGGTCCCTATTGGAAAAGGGTGGCAAAGTTCATGTTGAACAACCCGATTACCAAGAAATTGTTGTGAAAGTCGCGGGCCAAGACGACGTGACCGCGCGGTTGTCCTATTCTGTGAATGGTGACATGGGCGTTTATTCCGAGGTTGAGGATACATTGATCCAAACTTGGGACATCGCAAGTGCAGAGGTCAAATTGATCGAACTGATCGCACCTGATTATGATCCAGCAGAGGCGACCGTTGAATTTGTTCTTAGCATGAATGACGCCATGTCGAACATGATGTACATGGGCAATGGGCATCAACAGTCTGTTCAATCCTTGGGCGAAATGGCCATTGATATGACAATCGCCGCCCCTGCCGAGGATGTTGATCTGACGGCCTCGGCCACAATGCGTGGCCTGATGAGCGAGGCGTTCCAAACCGTGAATTTCAATGGCACACCCGATGAAATTTTGACCGAGTTAAAGGCAGGCGGGGGTTTGCGCGCCACATCATCCTTGGACGGGATGGAATTTAAGATGGATGGTAAGGCCGAGGGCGAAGTGTTTGATATCAGCTTTGTAGCCGATAAAACCGCGTCCAATATGAACATTGATAACGGGAATGCGTCCGTCAGTGCAGACATCAACGACATTGCCTTTAACGCCTTTGTCCCTGCAGAAATTCCGCTGCCCTTGTCAGGCGGTATTGAAAAAATCGCCTATGACATTGACATCCCTCTTGCCGCCGCACCCGAGGTACAGCAGGTGCATTTTGGTATGGAATATCTGGGACTGGGGATTTCGGACACGATTTGGGCGATGTTTGATCCCACAGGTCAGTTGGATCGCGCACCCATTGATTTGATAGTTGATCTAAGTGCAGGCGTCCGTTTGGACCGCGATTTGATTGATCCCAATATCGAAGAATTGATGGAACAGGACCCGATGCAGTTTGGTTCCATTGAAAGCTTTGGTTTGAATGAGCTGTTGGTGTCTGCGCTGGGGGCCGTGGCCGAAGGATCGGGTGATTTCACCTTTGATATGAACGATCTGCAAACATTTGATGGCATGCCCCGCCCAGAGGGCGAAGCAAGCATTGTGGTGAGCGGATTGAATTCCGTCTTTGATCAATTGATCGAGGCAGGATTGTTACAACCCGATCAATTGATGCCGATCCGTATGGGATTGGGCATGGGGTTTGTTGCCACGGGCGAAGACGAATTGACATCCGAGGTTGAGGTGCGTTCCAACGGGGGCGTTTACGTCAACGGTCAACGCATGCGCTAAGGCGTCAATCACGCAGGGCGGGCAGGCCCACGCCTGTCGCCTCAAACCCGCCATCAACGGCCACAACCTGCCCTGTGACATAAGACGCCT
>JAKMGV010000211.1 GCA_022424725.1 Paracoccaceae bacterium | reverse complement strand
CTCAGCATGATTGAAGATGCGATGAAAACACCAGGTCGGTTGATTGGAATGATCCAACCAGCAGGCGAAGATCGTCTGCACGTGATTGGGTGCGCTGGACGGTTAACGCAGTTTTCAGAAACAGATGATGGCCGCTATATGATTACCCTAACGGGTGTATCGCGGTATCGCTTGCAGGACGAGATTGAAGGTTTCACGCCGTATCGCAAATTTAATGTGGTTTGGGACGGATTTGATGCGGATCGCAAGAACGCCGAAAGCGACAAGGGTTTGAACCGCGCAGCACTGTTTGAATTGTTGCAACGCTATTTCGAAGGTCGCGGACTATCAACAGATTGGGAAGCGATGAAAGAGGCCGAGGATGAATTGTTGATCAATTCATTGTCGATGCTTTTGGATCTTGAAGCCGAAGATAAGCAAGCATTGCTCGAGGCGCCTTCGCTGATTACACGGCGCGAAACACTCATTACATTGATCGAATATAGCCTGCACAGCGGGGGAGAGGACATTGTCCAATGACGGAATCACCGCAATTTGACCGCCGCATGCTCGAGGCGCTGATTTGTCCAACGACGCATACAACGCTGGAATACGATAGTGATCGCCAAGAGTTGGTGTCAAAAAAGGCAAAATTGGCCTTTCCCATTCGGGATGGCATCCCGATTATGTTGGTCGATCAGGCCCGTTCAATTGACGACGCAGCCTAGCGCATCAAATACGGCAGGTCTTTTGTGCCAAGGCCTGCGGCTTCTCGGATAAAACTCCTACGTATTTTTGGCATCTGATTTACAAGCCCAAGACCAAGCGCACGTCCAGCGCGCAGCAGTGCATTTGAGTTTGAGAAAAGCTTGTTAAATCCATCGGTCGCCAGTGCCAATAAATTTACATCAAAGCGTCGCCACTCTTGGTAGCGTTCCAAAACATCAACGGCCCCGATGTTTTCACCGCGTTTGTAGGCATCTTGCAGCACATGGCAGAGTGCCGCGATATCCTTTAATCCTGCGTTTAAACCCTGGCCTGCAATTGGGTGGATGCCGTGTGCTGCATCGCCAATCAGCGCAAACCTTGGTTTAACGAATTCTTCTGCGATGCTTAGGCTAAGGGGGTACTTATACCGTTTCCCAGCCAATTTGATATCGCCCAGAAAATCCCCAAAACGCGGGCGCAGAACGGATAGATAGGCCGCATCATTCAACCGCATAATATCGTTTGCACGTTCGTGTGTTTCGCTCCAAACGATTGAAGATCGATGGTTTGTTAGTGGTAAAATGGCCAAGGGGCCTTGTGGCATGAAATACTGATAGGCGGTCGCGTTGTGCGGATTTTCATGTTCGATGGCGCATACCAATGCGCTTTGCCCATAATCCCATCCCTTGCGACAGATACCCGCACGCGTTGCAGTTGCGCTTTGACGTCCGTCGGCGGCGATCAATAGCTTGCCTGTGAAATTCCGTCCCGCATCTGTAATCACGCTGGCACATTCTGCTGTGCACTGATGCGATTGAATTTTTACATTGGGGTAATAGTCGATCTGGTCATTTTCATCGACGGCCGCTTGAAGCACAGGGCGCAGGTATCTGTCCTGCACCATATGACCCATGGGGCCTTCTTCAATTTCGTTGTGATCAAAATGCAAAAAGAAGGGGGACGGACCATCGGGCAATTGTCCCTCGCAAACTTTGATATCCAGCATCGGTTGCGCGTGATCTGTCAGCGCGTCCCATAGACCAAGGGACCGCATCATTCGAACAGAGGTCAATGACAGGGCGTAGGAACGTCCGTCAAACCCCGTTTCTAACTGATCGCTCATTTTATGTGCGTCAAACAGAGCAACACTCAATCCAAATTGTGCCGCGCCAAGCGCCATTGTCGCGCCGTTTAAACCCGCACCGATAATCAGGATATCATAGGATTTTTTCATACTTCGACATATGCATCTGTAAGAGGCATTGTCCAGTGTTGCGATTGTCGCTAGGCTGCCCAAAAATAGATGATTGGGTGGATTGATGACTGATATTTTACAGTTGACGGCGACAGAACTCGGCGATGCGATTGATAAAGGTGATTTGGGCCCTGTTGAGATTACCAAGACATATCTTGATGCAATCACCGCACATCCCCTATCCCCCCGCATTTATTCCGAACTGACCCAAGATCGCGCATTAGCCGAGGCCAAGGATGCAGAAGAGCGTGCGCGGCTGGGATTGCGGCGATCACCACTTGATGGTGTGCCGATCAGTTGGAAAGATTTGTACGATACAGCAGGGATCAAAACAGAAGCGGGTTCTTTGCTATTAAAGAACCGTGTGCCATCTGAAGATGCGCTGGTTTTGAAAAATGCAACTGCGATGGGGACTGTGTGTTTGGGAAAAACACATATGTCTGAATTGGCGTTTTCTGGTTTGGGGCTAAACCCAAAGACTGCAACATCGCCATGTGTGCATGATACCGATGCGGTTTCTGGTGGGTCATCATCTGGGGCTGCGGCGTCTGTTGCGTTTGGGTTGGCGCCCGTTGCGATTGGATCGGATACGGGGGGGTCGGTCCGTATTCCATCGGTTTGGAATGATTTGGTGGGTTTGAAAACAACCTCAGGCAGACTGAGTTTAACAGGTGTCGTGCCACTGTGCGCACGTTTTGACACGGTTGGTCCGCTGGCAAAAACTGTGACAGATGCCGCACATATTTTGGCCGTGTTAGAGGGGCGCAAGGCAATTGATATGACGCCCCCGACGTTAAAAGGACGGCGGCTTGCGATTTTGAAAACGGTGGCGATGTCCGATCTGCGCGATGCGCCGCAAACTGCATTTGAAACGGCAGTTGCAAAATTTACCGAGGCGGGTGCCGAGATTGTTGAAATCGAAATCCCTGAAGTCGAACAATCATTCGCACATGCGGCCATTCTGTTTACCGCCGAGGCTTATGGCACATGGGGTGCCGAGATTGAAGCAAATCCAGATCTGATGTTTGAACCGATTTTAGAGCGGTTCCGTGGTGGTGCGGATTTCAAGGCGGCAGATTTTGTTTCTGCATGGCAGGATTTAGAGCGTTTGCGGATGGCATATTTGTCAAGAACCGCTGGTTTTGATGCAGTAATTTTGCCAACGGCCCCAAGCACCCCGCCGAATATAGACCGTTTGTTAAACGATGATGACTATTACATCACCGAAAACTTGATGGCTTTGCGCAATACGCGCATTGGCAACCTTATGGGATTATGTGCGCTGACACTGCCAACAGGCATCCCAAGTTGTGGGGTCATGTTGATGGGGCATCCTATGCAAGAAGAACGCTTACTGCGCCTTGGCTTAGCCGCCGAAGCGGCCTTGGGTTAAATCCTGCTGAGGGATTTTCGTCACATAACATATGATTACTACGCTTTTTCTGGACGAAAGCGCTGCCATCCGCTATCCTCATGAAAAACGGGACAAAGATCCCGATATATGAGGCAGATTTGAATGGAGTTCCCTGAGCGGTTTTCGAACCTTCCGGACTATGCGTT
>JAKMGV010000210.1 GCA_022424725.1 Paracoccaceae bacterium | reverse complement strand
TGTCCTTTGGGCAGGGTTAAATATACCCCCACCCAAATACTCGATTGCTCTAGCCAGCAAATCAGGATCATCCCGAAACTTACCTAATCCAGTATTACAACTGTCGCAGAGAAACCCTCTAAATTCACCCGTTCCATGGTTATGATCTAACCTGAACGGGTTTTTTGTTCTCTGTCCTTCGGATACAAGTTCAGCCTCTGTCCGCATACAGATGGGACAGGAATGATCATCGGGGATCTGATGTTCCGAATGCAGTTGTCGCAAGGTAGCCTGCGATTTCCGTTCACAAGGCTTACACAGAGTACTCCTACCCTGGGATTTGGATCGGTTTGCATAAAACTGATCTAGGTTTTTGGTTTCACCGCATATGGAACAGGTTCTAATTCCAGTCTTCGTCGGTGAGGTCAAAGAGATCGTTCGTCGCTAAAACGGTATCTTCAATCATACCCGCCCTCTCCCGTAGCATCTCGGCCATACGGGTGAGTTCATGGGCTACGACATAGAGGTGCTGATAGCCCTCAATGTCACCGTAGAAATCGCATAGGGATTCAACAATTTGTTCAACCTCCACCCGGATTTCCTGTGCATCTTCATCGTCTGCGACGAACAGGGAGCCAACAATATAGCTGACCCCATGGTCATCAACGTCGATGTCGAAATCTAAGGAAATTGGAACTCGGATAGAGGCGTCAGTTCCGTAACTGCTCATGGTCTGAGCCTTAAATTAGAACAGGCTAACCTGTACCAGAATAATAGCAGATTCAGTGAGCAACCACAACCATAAATGTTATATTACAACGCTTAATCGTTTAGTCTTTTTCTGTTTTTCCAGCCCTTTGTCACATACCAATCCCATCCTAACTTTGGATGTTCAAACTGTGATCGAATGAAGCTAAAAATGTTCTGAATACGTTTCATGAATTTCTTTCTTATGTTGGCGCATATGTAACTTATACGGAAAGATTGCTTCTTTGGATCATTGGGCTACTTGGAGGGTACGGCCACTTGAGTGCGCCAACACTTCGGTGCTGCCTTACAAACTAGATCCAATGCTTCAGGCAGCACCGTTTCAGACACATTTTACAGTTCGAAATGTAAATTCCCCGCAGTAGCGATATGGGATTTTGACAGATTGCGCATCTGGGTCCGCAGGGGGTTGCGGATTAGGTGCCAACTTTACGGTCTGAAAATGCTGAAAATAGGCAGGAGTTGTATACGGTACCCGGTACACCCGGCCCGGCACATGCCCCCTAAAATAGTTGGCGAATGTTGCACAAAAGCCATATTTTATTGACGTTTTAGGCCAGTTTTAAGGAGCCGTTAACTATTAATTTACGGCCCCAATGTAAAAACCCCAGTAAAATAAGGGAAAAGAACAAACCATTCCACAAAGCCATTCCACAAACTGGAATTAACCGGGCCATCACTGGAAAAATTACAGCTCATGCGCAGTTGATAGATTTTATTTGCGGGTGGGTGGGGCCTGTGGAAGTATGAAGTCATGACCAATTGGCATACCTTATGCAACACCACTGCATTCATGTTCTTGCCCATTTGGCAACTTGCGGTGCAGCTTTTCCCTCCCTTAATTTATGCTGTGCCGCTTTTTTTGTCCAAACCAGCTATTGAGTACGCAAGAGTTCACCCAATTTAATCTTTGGACGCCCATTGAAATCATCATTCCGCAAAAACTCTTTAACGCTATATGTGCGGCTTCCATCCTCAAACCCACCACCAGCTTTAGGAATGGACCATTCATGCAAAACGTAAGCGCCATTACTCCCGACCATATACGAAAACCAGTTATCGGTTTCAGCAGGTCCGGAACCTTTGGATCTGAAATAGAATAGCTTTGCTTTAGGTTCTGCCATGCTGAATGATAGCACAAAAAAAGCCCGCTCAATAGGCGGGCAATTTTGTTTTTAGAATAACGCTAGATACAGGTGCGCATAGAAACAGAAAAATCCGTAAACCCTATAAAATTCACTCTTTCAGTTCTACTACCACCGGGGCTAATTCTAATTGGTAGCGCCCCTTATAATACCTAAACCATTCTTTCCCCTGGTTCTCGGTTTCAAATAGGTTCACCACCTTGTTCTGATGCTTATCGACTGCGGCCCAACACTGGAAAAGCTCTCGTTCCATCATGCGACCTCCTGCGCAATTGCGTCCGCTTTGGGTATGAAGGGCCATGAGCAGGGAAACCGATTAATGATTTACGATTAACATTTATGCAGAAATGATGTCCTGGCAGGTACATCCACTGGGGTCGAGCCGATCTTCGCAGTGGCATACAAGCGGCGATACTTGAAGGGTCAAAATCGGTGGGTCTATCAGTATGTGGTCGATAGTGCTGCACAGGAGCTGATTGACCGCTATGGGGTTGACCCAGAGGGCGTTGAAAGCGCCATTGATCTGGCAGAAGATTACGAACGCAGAATGGCGTTTCAAGCAGACGTTCAGGATTATGTTGATCAATCGATTTCATCGACAATCAACCTGCCGTCATGGGGCAGCAAACTGAACAATGATGATACCGTTGAGAAGTTTGCCTCAACCTTGGCTAAATACGCTCCTAGGCTTCGAGGCTTCACCTGTTATCCCGATGGGTCCAGAGATGGTCAACCGCTCACCAGTGTGCCCTACAGCGAGGCTGTGACCAAACTGGGAACGGAGTTCGAGGAAGCCATCGAAACCCATGACATTTGCGACATCAGCGGGACTGGTGGAACATGTGGGGTTTGAATGCTGCGGATGACTCCGTCAATGAATTTACTAGTATGTAACCACCCGCAGCAAGTTCGGCAGTTGGACATTTCTCTGCCAAAGAGGAAACGGAACGATAAAACCCGTTTGTAAACTTAGTCTGACACTTGCTGCACATGGAGTCAATGAAAATAAGTCGTACAGCAATCATGGATCATAGGGATGTGGTGACCATGATTGCTGTACTGTTCCAGCACTTCATCAGTGCGCCAACACAAGAAGAAAGTACGCTGGTGTAAATCTATGTTTACACTGTACGATTGTAAGGATCAAGATTATGAAACGAATTTTTCCTGTAAAAACACCTTATGAGCATGGATACAACGCATTCATCGGGAATGATGAGTGTGTCTATCGCATAGGCTCATTCTACGAACGGGAATGGCACAGAGGGTGGAACACCGCCTACTCCCAGAACAAGGAACGTCATAGTGCTTAAAGCGTTTGAAGAAGACCAATGGGAAATATTTGATGGCCCAGCTAAGGCGCTGGGGATCAAGTTTTGGGAAGCCATGGACTGTGAATGCATCGAGAATGAAGATCCGTTTGGGATCGATCTGATCGTTGAACGCAACGGTAAATCCTTCGGGTGTGAGGTTGAGATCAGGCAGAAATGGCATGGCACCGCTTTCCCATTCGACAGCCTTTACCTACCCTTGCGCAAAAAGAAATTCGCCAAGGATAAATCTGTATTCATGGTGATCAATAATTCGCAAACACATGCGATGTATGTCAGGGCCGAGGAT
>JAKMGV010000066.1 GCA_022424725.1 Paracoccaceae bacterium | reverse complement strand
AGCGTTCAAATTCTGTTCCCAACTTTTGAAAACGGTGGCACGCACATCAATATTTCGGGTGTCGCAATGGCAAAACACGCCCCGAACCCTGAAAATGCACTTGCCTTTATGGAGTTTCTGACCTCTGCCAAAGCCCAAAAAATCTATGCCGAGGCCAATCACGAATATCCTGTTGCGCCAGGTAGCCAAGCAAGTGACTTGGTTCAAACATGGGGTGATTTTGACCCAGATCAGGTAAATTTGATGGAGCTTGCAAAATTGCGTGGCCTAGCCCTGCGGTTAACTGAAACAGTGGATTTCGACGGCTGATCAATTATGTTCGCTGTAGTTGATAAAGGCGCCTCATGGGCGCCTTTTCCTTATTTTGTGTAGACCGCCACAGGCTGGCCCAAGGCCGCTTCGTCAGGGTGAACACCCAGTCCTGCACCCTCGGGGAGGTGCAGATGGCCCATAATATTTCGCGGACCACGGCCATCCGCGATATCAACGGTTAACATGTCCTGACAGGCCCAGACCGCGCGGATATTTGCATCAGGAATAGTGGCGGACAGATGCAGTGCCTCGGTATCAGCTAGGACAGAGCCACCTGTTGCCATAACAAAAATATCGATCCCATGGGCCAAGGCGATATCGCGTAAGCGGGCGGCCTTGGTCAGGCCACCGACACGGTTTAATTTAATTCCGAACACTTCGGCCAATCCATCCCGCGCAATCCGTGCGCCGTCCTGCAATGTGACCAGTGTTTCATCAACGCTGACCGCCGCACTATGCAAAGGGCGGATTGCGGCAATATCATCCAGTGTTTCGCACGGTTGTTCAAACGTGACGCAAAGATCCGTCGTTGCCTGCATGACTTGTAGTGCCTGCCAACGTGTCCAGCCGCGATTGCAATCGTATAGGATGATTTCGTTATCTGAACGATGTTCTTCGACATCCCGAATGCGGGCAATGTCACGCTGAACATCCCCGCCAATTTTCACGGAATGGGCAATATATCCACGTGCACGGTAGCGGTCCATAACTTCGCGCGTTTCTTCGACGGTTTTCGCCCCGACCGAGGATGCGATTGGTTTCGGTGTGCGTGATCCGCCCCCCATCAGATCGGCGATCGGCACGCCCGCACTTTGCCCCGCGATGTCCCAACAGGCCAAGTCAATTGGTGATTTCGCATAAAGGTGCCCCGGTAGAGCAAGATCCATAGCGCGTTCCACATCCAACACACGACGCGGGTCCAATCCCATGATGAATGGGGCCATGGTTTCGATCCCTGCGCGAATACCGGGGCCATGCGCGGGAACATAGGTGTGCCCCCATGGTGTCCCCTCGCCCCAGCCGACATGCCCTTCATCCGTTTCAATTTTGACCAAAGTGGCATCAAGGCATTCAAACTTTAGCCGTCCGCCAGATAACCAATAAGGGTATTCAAGCGGGAGATTGACTTGATAGACAGAGATGCGTGAAATTTTCATGTGAACCTACGATTTTTCAGGGCTTAGGGTTGAACCACTATGTTGCCAGAGTGCTCTTTGGCGATAAATGCAGTTTGCGCAGCCACCAGTTCACTGAGCGGATAGGTCGCGGCAAGGGCGGGTTTTATTGCACCACTTTCGATCAGTTTCACCAAATTCCCCATTACGTTTGGGTCAATGACCGTCGATCCCAAAAATGTCAGATCGCGCAGGTAAAAGGTGCGTAGGTCGAAATCCACAATCGGGCCTGCGATTGCGCCAGAACAGACGTACCGCCCACCACGCTCTAGCTGATCAATCAGGTTGCCCCAATGCGCCCCTCCCACCACATCTGCGACAACTGTGATTTTCTCATCCGCCAAAACGGCGTTTAGGTTTTCTGGCATACGGGGCAATATCAGGTCCGCACCTAGTTCGCGTACCGCGTCATGTTTGCTTTCTGATGCCATCGCGATCACGCGTGCACCACGGCATTTGGACAATTGCACCAATGCACCACCTACGCCTCCCGAGGCACCGGGGACCAAAACGGTGTCGCCCGCCTTAACATCGGCGCGGGTCAGCATGCCTTCTGCGGTGGAATATGAACAACTAAACGTCGCGAGCTCTGCATCACTGTAATTTGAATTTACTGCCCATGCATTCACCGCAGGTATTTTTGCAAATTGAGCAAATCCCCCATCACATTCAGATCCAAAATAATATGTTTTATCCATATTCAGGGGATCGGTTGGATCGCGCAGCCAGTTGTCTGTAATCACACGTTCGCCAATGCGGGCAGGATCAACATTTGCCCCAACGGCAACAATCTGGCCGCAAATATCCGCCCCCTGAATGCGTGGAAACGTAATCGGGCGGCCGCCCCATGTCGGATCCTCGTCTGAAACGGTATAATATGAACCGCCAGTTGTCGCCTCGCTCACACCTTTGGAGTACCAGCCAGAGCGAGTGTTCACGTCTGTGTTATTTAACCCACAGGCCGCAACCCGTATCAATACGTCATCCGCGTCGGGTGTGGGCGTTGGCCAATCTGTGCGCCATTCATACATATCCATGCCACCATTTCCGTTCAGTACCATTGCCGACATGGTTTTTGGGACAGTGTAATCAGGATGCGACATCGAATTCTCCTAGGAGTGATCAGTGTTGACTTCAACCAACGATGTTTGCATATGGTTGGCACGTCAATTTGCGACTATTTACTGCAAATAGATTTGTGAAAAACGACCTAATGTTCGATTTCATTGTTTTCTAAACCTTGGTGTAGTATTTGTTCCGCGACTACGTCTGACCCAATGTCCTATACCGATGGGGTGATTGATCCCCTCGGCCAGTGTGTGGGAAAGCATACACAACGTGCTTCGACGATCTGTTGAATAAAACGATGGGTGTATCATGTGGAATAGATTTGCAGCGGTCCTTGTGGTGGTCTCACTGATTGGGCAGGGTGCATTTGCGCAAAATATCCTTGGACAACTCTTGGGGTTGGAGCAAGGTGTATCTCGCGAAGCGGCCGAACAGGCAGAGTTATTTCCAGAAGTTGGTGAACCCGCACCTGAACCATCGCTTGCTGAATTGATCAATGGCGAAAAGTCGGATTACCCTGAATTGGTGTCATCGTCTGAATACGAAACGCGATCTGAATGCGTTCTGGCAATTTCAGGAATTTATGATGCCTCATTGGTTGAAGGGGTTTATGCCATTCCACGCATGGATTTCTGGTTGGACCGTTATATCGGACAAGCGCGTGAAATCTATATCTGTGATGGTTCGGTGTTAAACGCTTATTTCGATGACAACAACTCTGTACCAGTCCGATGGCGTATGGTGCGCACTTCGATAGATATCATTTTAGCGGAATTGGAAACGGACGATTAAAGAACAACTTAGCCTCGCAAATCATAGTGCTGCACGAAGCTTTTGTGTATCCACGTCAAGACCTGAAAAATGACGCCACGCATGCACGCCCTGAAAAAAGAACAGCTCATACCCTGAAATGATCTGCGCGCTTGCGGCCTTGGCGCTTTGTAAAAACATGGTCTCTATTGGTGTGTACACAGCGTCAAATACCCACGCCGTTTGGGCAATTGCCTTTGGTTCAAAGGCCGATCCTGGATAGCCGACCATTCCCACAGGAGTTCCATTCAACAGCCCATCGCAATTTGCTGTTGCCACATCCAAATCATCGACGGCAATCACGAAGGTTTGGTGTTCAAGGGCGTTTAGATCATGTGCTAATTGCTGCGCTTTGGTGCTGTCACGATCAAATAGGCGAATTTCATCGGCGCCCAGCTTGACCAATCCAAAGGCCAATGCACGCCCAACGCCCCCTGTGCCAACCAAACAGCAGACGCCTGGATTTGCGCCTGCACGCACCTGTTCATAGGCTGCGATAAAGCCCGTGTAGTCGGTATTGTAGGCTTTGGACGATTTTCCGTCAAAAACGACGGTGTTGACCGCCGCGATTGCGCGCACCATTGGATCATCTATTTCGACCTTTGGAACAACGTATTCTTTGTACGGGTAAGTGATATTGAGCGCCTGATACCCGTTAGCTGGGCAGCTTTCGAAAATCTGATCAAATGTTTGGTTCAACTCTTTCGGGATTAGGCGGTCGTATTGGACGTCCATATTATTCAGCCGACCCGCAATCCGATGTAAATCAGGCGCACGCGACGCGGCGATGTTATCGCCGATTAAACCCAATTTCAAAGTCGATGCGCCGCCCATATCATAATGCCATTTGAGATTGCTCTGATGGAATATAACGGCACTTGCCGAAATCAGCAATTTCAAAAGATATTTCGATGATTTTCGAAATTGTCACATCCTCGTTACATTTGCGTTGCAATTCACGCAGTATATTGAAGTACCATCAAGGAGCCGAATTATGACAGTTTACGCAGTGAATGGATTGGGTCGGATCGGGAAATTGATCCTGCGTCCACTGTTGGAATCTGGGGCAGAAATCGCATTTTTGAACGATGCTGTGGGAACACCTGAAATGCATGCGCATCTGTTTGAATTCGACACGGTTCACGGGCGCTGGGATGCAGATTTTTCGCATGATGAAACGTCGATTACCGTTAACGGGACGCACCTGCCGATGTTTTGCGAAAAATCCCTTGATGCGCTGCCCTTGGCGGGTGTCGATGTTGTGATCGACTGCACAGGGTATTTTAAAACCGCAGAACGTATTCAGGGGTATTTCGATGCAGGCGTCAAAAAAGTTGTGGTTTCAGCACCCGTTAAGGACGGAAATGCAGCCAATATTGTGTACGGCGTCAATCATGAGATTTATGACGCGCGCGAACATGCTATCGTAACGGCGGCCAGTTGTACAACGAACTGCCTTGCCCCCGTAGTCAAGGTGATCCACGAAAACCTTGGAATTCGACATGGGTCAATCACAACAATTCATGATGTGACCAATACCCAAACGATCGTCGACCGCCCGGCCAAGGATTTGCGGCGCGCGCGCTCTGCGCTTAATTCCTTGATCCCGACAACTACGGGATCTGCAACAGCCATCACATTGATTTACCCTGAACTGACGGGCAAACTAAACGGCCATGCTGTGCGTGTTCCTCTATTGAATGCGTCACTCACGGATTGTGTGTTTGAGGTTGCACAGGAAACAACCGCTGAAGAGGTAAACGCGATGTTCAAAGCGGCGGCTGAGGGGGAATTAAACGGGATATTGGGGTACGAAACACGCCCGCTTGTATCTGCGGATTACACCAACGACATCCGTTCTTCGATCATCGATGCGCCCAGCACAATGGTGGTGAACGGGACGCAAGTCAAAATTTATGCGTGGTACGACAATGAAATGGGGTATGCGTATCGGTTAGTGGATGTGGCCCTAATGGTTGGAAAGTCATTGTCAAAATGAACAAACCCAAGGGCATGGCGGCGTATATCGCAGTAACGGCTGCTTATTGGGCGTTTATGTTGTCCGATGGTGCGTTGCGCATGCTTGTGTTGTTGCACTTTCACACTTTGGGTTTTTCGCCTTTGCAATTGGCCTATTTGTTCATTCTATACGAAATTGCGGGCATTATCACGAACCTTAGCGCTGGATGGATTGCAGCGCGTTTTGGATTGTCCTCAACGCTTTATGCGGGTTTGGCATTGCAAATTATTGCATTGATCGCGCTGCTGCAACTGTCATCAGATTGGACAATTTGGGCCTCGGTCGCCCATGTCATGTTTGCGCAAGGCTTATCAGGAGCTGCCAAAGATCTATCCAAGATGAGTGCCAAGTCCGCGGTGAAGCTTCTGGCGCCCAAGTCTGAGGGTGGATTATTCCGCTGGGTCGCTATTTTGACGGGCTCTAAGAATGCAGTGAAAGGGTTGGGATTTTTTGTAGGGGCCGTGGCGCTGGGGACATTCGGATTTCACGCGGTGATCCAAGGGATGGCTTTGTTCTTGGGTGTCATATTGTTGGTTCTGATCCTGCGCATGCCAGCGGGCTTGCCCACAGGGCGCAAGGACGCGAAATTCAAAGAATTTCTGTCCAAAAATTCAAATGTAAATTGGCTATCGCTGGCGCGTGTATTTTTGTTTGGGGCACGGGATGTGTGGTTTGTTGTTGGGATCCCAATCTACTTTTATGCGGTTTTGTCGGATGGCAGCACCGAAGGAAATCGCAATGCCTTTTTCCTTATCGGTGGATTTATGGCGATCTGGATCATCCTTTATGGGTTGGTGCAGGGTAACGCGCACAGAATTCTGCGCGCTACCACGCGCGGTTCAAGTGCCCTTATCCAGGACGCCACGCGGTGGGCTTGGATGCTGCTAATTATACCGCTCTGCCTTTCGGTATTTTTGTATATGCATCCTGATGCGACAACGCTAAACGCCACTGTTGTTGTGATCGGTTTACTGGTGTTTGGCGCGATCTTTGCCGTAAACTCATCCCTTCATTCCTACCTTATCCTTGAATTCAGTACAGGCTCGCGCGTTACGATGGATGTTGGTTTCTATTACATGGCGAATGCATCAGGTCGTTTAATTGGAACGCTTTTGTCAGGGATAAGTTATCAAATGGGGGGCGTGAGTGTGTGTTTAAGCATTGCTGCATTCATGTTGGCCCTGTCGGCATTTGCGGCAGGGCGTTTAAAATCTTCCTAATGCTGCCATTGCCCATGTCGTTTATCTATGGCAAGAAGCAAACGATACGACGCTTTCATGAGAGTTTGACATGACAGATTACGCCACCCGCCGCACAATGATGGTTGATACGCAAGTACGCCCATCGGACGTGACAAAATTCCCAATCATTTCCGCAATGCTTTCCGTTCCACGCGAAAATTTCGTGCCGCGTGATAAACGCGAGGCGGCCTATATGGGGGATAACATTGATTTGGGCGGCAATCGTACGATCCTAGATCCGCGGACATTTGCGAAAATGTTGGATACACTGGATATCCAACCTACCGATTTTGTTTTGGATATCGGCATGGGGCTTGGATATTCCGCTGCGGTGTTATCGCAACTGGGCGAGGCTGTTGTTGCAGTTGAGGATGATCAGGCCCATTTTGATGAAGCAAGCGAAGCATTGGGCGATTTCGGTGCCGACAATGTCATCCCGCATTTGGGAGAGTTGGCAGCGGGTGCCGCAGAACACGGACCCTATGACGTAATTCTGATCCAAGGCGGGGTTGAACACGTACCCGATACGGTGTTGGCACAGCTAAAAGATGGTGGCAAAATCGCATGTCTTTTCGCAGAAGGCGCGCTTGGAACCGTTAAAATTGGATACAAGCTTGACGGACGTATGGATTGGCGCGCATCTTTTAATGCAGGGGCCCCAACATTAGATGGGTTTCAACGCCATCGGGCGTTTACATTGTAACGAAAGGCTTGGCGCATTTTTGTCAGGTGGTTTTGAAAAAGGTTTGAAATGATGCGCATGCGTTTTGGAATGAAATTATCGGTACTGGCGGTATCAGCGTTGATCGTTGGGGCAGGGACCGTTTCAGCGGATACGCTTCGTCAGGCATTGACCAAAGCCTACAATAATTCTGGCCTGCTGGAACAAAATCGCGCTGTTTTGCGTGCTGCGGATGAAGATGTTGCACAAGCTGTGGCAACCCTGCGTCCCGTGTTCAATTGGAGCGCTGGGATCACGCATAATTTTGGCAGATCGCTATCGCCCGCAACGGGTGCGTTGGTGAATACGGATAGCACCTCGCGGTCTTTGGCACTGTCTGCCGAAATGACAATTTATGACGGCGGTTCCAATAAATTCGCGATCGAGGCCGCAAAAGAAACCGTTTTGGCGACGCGTCAATCGTTGATTTCCGTGGAACAAAACGTTTTGTTGGACGCTGTTCAGGCCTATATGGATGTGCGCCGCGAAACGGAAACAGTGGCCCTTCGTCAAAATAACTTGCGTGTGATCCAAGAAGAACTGCGGGCCGCACAAGATCGCTTTGATGTGGGCGAAGTTACAAAAACAGATGTTGCCTTGGCAGAGGCGCGATTGGCGTCATCTCTTGCTCAGCTTGAGGCCGCAAAAGGTGCACTCCAACAAGCCAAAGCACGATATAAGCAAGCGGTTGGTGTCAATGCCAATGGCCTGTCTACGCCGCCTAGCCTGCCGAAACTGCCCGCTTCTGTTGCCGCGGCACAGTCTGTTGCAGTGCGCAATCACCCAGCAATGCGCCAAATTCAGTATACGATCAAAGCCGCGGATCTGAACATTGCACGCGCCAAAACAGCCAGTGGACCAACCGCGACGATCGGTGGGTCCTATGGTATTGCCAGCACCAATAGTTCGAAAACAACAGAGCCTGGATCCATTTCACTCAATATACGTGGTCCGATCTATACGGGTGGAAATATCCCGTCTGTCATCCGCAAAGCGCAAGCACAGAAAGAAGCACAGGTTGCGAACCTACATGTCAGCAAGCGCCAGATTGAGCAGGCAGCCGCAACCTCATATGCCCTGTTGGACATGGCACGTGCCAGTCGCAAGGCAACGGAAGAGCAAATTCGCGCCTCACAAGTCGCCTTTGACGGCACGAAAGAAGAGGCAACATTGGGCGCACGGACCACATTGGACGTGTTGAATGCGGAACAAGACCTGTTGAACGCCAAAGCCAGCCTGATTTCGGCATTGGCTGATGAACAGGTTGCAGCCTACCGCCTATTGGCGCAAATGGGGCGGTTGACCGTGGATCATTTGAATTTGCCAGTGCAAAAATATGATCCTGCCGCATATTATAACCATGTTAAAAACGCCCCAGCTGCCAGCGACCAAGGCAAAGCCTTGGACCGTGTATTAAAGGCATTGGGTCAAAAATAACCTTGTGTGTTGTGAAAACCCGCATTGAAAGGTATCCTGATGCTGGAAAGTTGGGTTAATCACTGAATGTCTGGATCAACAGAACAAAAAGCGGCAGACGAACTTCTGTCATCGCTTAAACGCATTGTGTCAGAAGAGCCTTCACAAAATGAAGGCGCTAAATTGGTTTTGACACCGTCACAACGCGTGGGACTTGACCCAAAGCCACGTGCGCCGCGACCCTTGGTGTTGTCCCATTCGCTTGAA
>JAKMGV010000209.1 GCA_022424725.1 Paracoccaceae bacterium | reverse complement strand
GCACATGAAACGTTTGCGTGCCTATTCAGGTGCCCCATTGCCTGGACCATTGCAGGCGGTGTCTGCACGCGTTTGGCAGGATGAGGCGCATGTCGTGGAAAACCGCGCGCTTTATGCGGAGAAATTCGATGGCGCGGATCAAATATTTGCGGGGATAGACACCTATCATTCGCCCGAGGCTGGTTTTTTCCTGTGGTTGAATGTGGGTGACGGCGAAGAGGCCGCGCTGCGTCTGTGGCAGGAAACAGGCGTGCGTGTGTTGCCGGGACGGTATCTCTCTAAGGAAACAGAGCAGGGAGCGCCTGGCGCTCCGTATATTCGAGTGGCTTTGGTCGCTCCAAAAGAAGAGGCAGAGCGCGGATTAATCCGCCTGCGCGACTGTCTTTATAAGTAACGAGGTCAGATATGGCATATCATCAGGCACGTGGTCGCGATCCACTCATTGATAGCTCGGTTCAAGAAACGCTTGAACGTAGAGGTGTTGAACTTTTGGGGATTGCGATGATCATTATCGGGGTTCTCGCTGCATTGATCATCTACAGTTATTCGCCATCTGATCCAGGTCCATTTTCTGCCTCTGATGCACCTGTTCGAAACCTGCTGGGGATTACAGGTGCAACAATTGCATCTCCGGTTTTCCTAATTTTGGGCTGGGGCAGTTGGTCTCTTGTCGCCCTGTTTTTGGTCTGGGGTGTACGTTTGACCCTTCACAAAGGATCAGAGCGTGCAACCAGTCGCGCAATTTTCGCACCTGTTGGTGTGGCTTTGGTTGCGATTTATGCCGCAACTCTTGTTCCTGATGGGACTTGGACGCATAGCTTTGGATTGGGTGGTTTGTTTGGGGATACCGTTGTTGGATTTCTGCTGACGGCCGTTCCGATCAATGCAAAAATTGCGATCGTTCTATTATCTGTTCTTTCGGCGATTCTAATGATGGTTGTTGGGACCTTTGTTCTGGGCTTTGACAAAGAAGAACTGCGATCAAGTGCACGTTTTTTGTATGTTAGCTTGGTGATGACCTATGCACACATCATGACTTTGGCAGGTCGGGGAACAGAACGCGCGGTGGCCAAGGTCAAGGATGTTCAGCAGAACTCACAAGCCAAACGGGAGGCGCGTTTGCAGGTGCCAACAACCGATGTTGTTGAGCCGATCCCAGAGGTGTTTGAGGAAGAGCAGCCAGAAAAGCCAAGCCTTCTTGCGCGGATGCCAAAACTGATCAAACGTCAAGAGCCATTGCCAGAGCCAGAATTAATGGAAGCGACATTTAATGCAGAGGCCAGCGCACCAGGACAGGACCGCATTCGTTCGCGTATCGCAGATGCCATTAAAAATCGCGTGATGCCCGAAACTGCACCCGTCGAAGAAGAAAAGCCATTGACCAAAGGATTGGGACGAGGACCTGATGCGCTTGTTTTAGATGGGGATGAACCATTGGCGCCACATGAGCGTGTGGAACCGCGTTTGACACTATCGCCACGACTGCCCGAACAGCCCGAACAGGTACCACTTGATCTAAGTGAGCATGAGGTTTCAGAGGATAACTTGGAAACGTTCCACGACGAAATCGACGAGCCCGTTGATATGAGTTATCGCGCACAGGTGTTCGAACCCAAAAAGGTTGTCCAACCTGCAGCGCGCAAACCCATCCAGAAATCAACACGCGCTTTGGCAGAGGCACAGCCAGCGTTGAAATTTGATGATCGTCAGGCGGAATATGAATTGCCACCGCTTAGCCTTTTGACCAATCCCACCAGCATTTCGCGACACGTGTTGTCGGATGAAGCGTTAGAGGAAAATGCACGTTTGTTGGAATCTGTTTTGGATGATTATGGGGTAAAGGGCGAAATTGTCAGCGTGCGCCCAGGTCCCGTTGTCACAATGTATGAATTGGAACCTGCACCGGGGCTTAAGGCCAGCCGAGTGATTGGGTTGGCAGATGACATTGCACGATCCATGTCCGCGCTTTCTGCACGCGTATCAACGGTTCCGGGTAGATCGGTGATTGGTATCGAATTGCCGAACGAAAACCGCGAAAAAGTTGTGCTGCGTGAAATTTTGTCCAGTCGTGCATTTGGCGACGGAAACCAAAAACTACCACTTGCGCTGGGCAAAGATATCGGTGGTGAACCCATGGTCGCCAATTTGGCGAAGATGCCTCACCTATTGATTGCGGGGACGACAGGTTCGGGTAAATCGGTTGCGATCAACACGATGATTTTATCACTGCTTTACAAACTGACACCAGAAGAATGTCGTTTAATCATGATCGACCCAAAGATGTTGGAGCTGAGCGTTTATGACGGCATTCCGCACCTTCTTTCGCCCGTTGTGACAGATCCTAAAAAAGCGGTTATTGCCCTAAAATGGGTCGTTGGAGAAATGGAAGAACGCTATCGCAAGATGTCCAAAATGGGTGTGCGAAATATCGACGGCTATAACAGTCGTGTTAATGATGCACTGTCTAAGGGCGAAATGTTCAGTCGCACCATTCAAACTGGTTTTGATGACGAAACAGGCGATCCTGTTTTTGAAACAGAAGAATTCCAGCCTGAGAAAATGCCTTATATCGTCGTCATCGTTGACGAAATGGCAGATTTGATGATGGTCGCGGGCAAAGAGATTGAAGCCTGTATTCAACGCCTTGCGCAAATGGCACGTGCGTCGGGTATTCACCTGATCATGGCGACACAGCGCCCATCTGTTGATGTGATTACAGGTACGATTAAGGCGAACTTCCCAACGCGTATTTCGTTCCAAGTAACCTCAAAAATCGACAGTCGAACGATTTTGGGCGAAATGGGTGCCGAGCAACTTTTGGGTATGGGCGACATGCTATACATGGCGGGTGGTTCAAAAATCACGCGGTGCCATGGTCCCTTTGTTTCGGATGAAGAAGTCGAGGAAATCGTCAACCACCTTAAGGCATATGGTCCACCTGAGTATAAATCGGGCGTTGTTGAAGGGCCTGATGACGATAAGGCAGATGGCATTGACATGGTGCTGGGATTGGGTGGCAACACAGACGGGGAAGATGCATTGTATGATCAAGCCGTTGCTGTCGTGCTGAAAGATCGCAAGGTTTCAACCAGCTATATCCAACGCAAACTGGCCATTGGGTATAATAAGGCCGCGCGCTTGGTCGAACAGATGGAAGATGAAGGTTTGATTTCAGCAGCAAACCACGTTGGTAAACGCGAAATCCTTGTCCCTGAACAGCAATAAATCGCCCATTTCTTGGTATCCCACTTCACCAAAGCGTGATGGGGGTATCATCGTGAAACGGGGTTGAATATGTTGATGATATGAACAAATTTTCAATTGTCGCAGCTCTTACATCGCTTTTATTCTCAACCTCTGCGTTTGCGGGTAAACTGTCATTGGCACAATTGTCAGAGTATCTGAATAAGATGACGACAGCCCAATCGTCGTTTCACCAAATCAATGCCGATGGAAGTCGGGATACAGGTGACATTTATATTCAACGCCCTGGCCGCATTCGTTTTGAATATGACCCGCCAAA
>JAKMGV010000208.1 GCA_022424725.1 Paracoccaceae bacterium | reverse complement strand
ATCCGCTTTTGCGGGCATTTTTTCAGATAGCGTCGCTGCGATATTGTTCACATAGACCACACCATTCAGCAGGGAATTCCATGCGTGTGGATCTGTTTCACCATCAACGGTTACAATCGTAATACCTTCGGTGGCCACGTGGACTGATGCATTGGTTCCTGACTCAGAAATCAGGGTGTCAGACCATGTTTCAAAACCCAATCCATTTACGAAAATGATATCTGCATCTGCAACAGCACGCGCATCTGCGACCGAGGGTTGATAAACATGTGCATCGGCATCCGGTCCGACAATTGTCGTGACATCCGCATGTTCGCCCACAACTTGTTCCACCATATCGCCCAAAATTGAAAAGCTTGCGACAATTTTTAGGCGGTCTTCGGCGAATGAAGCGTTTGCGATTGATGTGAAAATCATAATCGCGAGTAGATTTCTGAATTTTTGTGAGAGCGTCATATTTTGTCCTACTAAGGTTTTTTTGTTCCGTTGAATTGCCCGCGCAGTCCCAGTGGCCCAAACAGAGCGGATAGGACAAAAATTGCGCCAGCCACCAGAACGATCGCTGGTCCCGAAGGCGTTTCGGGCATTACGTATGACAGCGTTAATCCCAACCAGCAGCTGAGTAGCGAGAAAATGAATCCAAGGCCCAATTGCGCGGTTATTGTACCTGACCAGTATCGTGCGGCCGTAGCTGGCAAAATCATTAGTCCCACCGCCATCAGTGTTCCCAATGTTTTGAATGCCGCCAAAAGGTTTAGAACCAAAAGAAACATAAAACCCTGATCCACGATCCAAGGGCGTTTAAATTGGCTTTCAAAAAAGACTGGGTCACAAGTGCTCATGATCAAGGGACGCAGGATCAGTGCAAATGTCACTAGGGTTACTGTCGCAACACCGCCGACCAAGATCATCGACGCATCATCAACTCCAAGGATTGATCCGAAGAGAAAACTCTTGAGTGGTACAGCCGAACCAGCAGCCGAGAGGATGAAGATACCGACGGCCAAGGCGATTAGGTAAAGTGAAGCAAGGCTGGCGTCGCTTCGCAAAATTGTATTGCGCGCCAAATATGCCGTCAGAACCGCAACCCCCAGGCCCGCGATCAGGCCGCCAAACAATAGGGACATCACGGATAAACCTGCCGTCACAAAACCGATGACAACACCAGGTGTAATGGCGTGTGCCATTGCTTCACCCGCAAGCGATAGACGACGCAAAACCAAAAATGCACCAACAGGCGCGACAGAGGCTGATAGGATCGTAGTGACCACAAACGCACGGCGCATGAATGCATAGCTGAACATTTCAGTGATCAGATCAAACATCAGCGCGCGCCTCCGTTTGCTTGTCCGCGAAACATCCATGATGCCTGACTAGAGGACATGTAACCTTGGGCAACCAATCGGTCTGGGGTCAGAATATCATTTACCGTCCCAAAACTGGCCCGTCCATTGCCCAACAATAGTGCATGTGTGCAATGGTCCAACACTGCCGATAAATCATGTAAAACCATGATCACGGCCCGCCCTTCGCTTTGCCAAGTTTCGATGACGCTTAGCAAATGTTGTTCGGTATATTGATCGACAGCTGAAAATGGTTCATCCAACAAAATCAGCGGCGCATCCTGCATTATAACACGTGAAAACAATGCGCGTTGCAGTTGTCCACCTGATAGTGTGTGTAGGGGGTGATCTGCCAAATCAAGAATGCCCGCCATTTCAAGGGCTACATCAACGCGGTTTCGCGTCGTTTTGTTTAATCCTGCAAACGGATTAAAGCCCTGCCATGCACCCATTGCTGCAAGATCGCGCACACGGATGGGAAAGCGACGATCAAATTCTGTAAGCTGCGCCAAATATCCAATTTCGGCGGGTTTGCCCGTTGGCCATTCAATACGTCCCTCGATAGGTGATTGTAGGCCCAGCAGCGTTTTCACAAATGTACTTTTCCCCGATCCATTTGCGCCAACGACAGCCAGTATTGAACCCGGTTTGACATCACAGTTGAGGCCATCAAAGAGCGACAAGCGACCAAACCCAAGGCACAGATTTTCTATGGTAACGATGGGCGTCACTAGATCACGCTAAGGATCATGGCCCAGCAAAGACCTGAAACACCAAGTGCGCAGAGCGTGAGCGTGATTTGACTAAATTCTGTCAAACAAATCTGCGAGATCTTTTTGGGCTGTGCGATGTCACGGATCGCGGCATCATCAACCAAAACTTGTTCAACAGCGCTTCTGCTCATCGCATGCTCCTAATGGGGGAGGGTCGCCGTATGAATCGCGTTGCGATTTAACAAGTCTGACCAACTAGGACACCCCGCCCAGATGAATTTTAGTCCCAATGGCAGGTCTCCTGACTTGCGCCTATTAGTGGTCTGCACCTTCCCAGATTTCCATCCAGTGGCACACGCAAAACACCCAAGCGCCTACAGTTGCGGGGGCAGTCATGGAGTTGCAATGGATGCGCACCATGTTCCCTTTTAAATCTTCGGCTGACTCGCCTCAGATACCAGTTGGTGAAGGCAGCATTAGAGCAATTTACACGTCATTCAAGCAAAAAGGGACCTTGCGAATAAAAAAGATAAGACGCCCTACAACATAGGTTGAATACAGGTGACTTAATCCGACAAAAATCATCGGGATTGTAATCTTGACAATATTTGTCGGAAAATGGATAAGGATAGCAATTAAGGAGAATATAAATGAAATTATCATCCGCGGTTGCTGCGTTTGTTATCTGTGCTGCATCTGTCGTACAGGCAGCAGATGTGAACGTTTATTCGTATCGTCAGCCAGAATTGATCAAACCATTGACGGATGCGTTCACCGCCCAAACGGGGATCAACGTGAATGTTGCCTATCTTCAGAAAGGGATGGTCGAGCGGATGAAGGCCGAAGCCCGCCGTAGCCCAGCAGATGTTGTTTTGACAGTGGATATATCGCGGCTTGCAGCCGTGGTGAATGAGGGCCTAACGCAACCAGTGGAAACCGCGACTTTATCCCAAAATGTTCCAGAGCTTTATCGGGATCCAAATGGACATTGGTATGGTCTGACGACACGCGCGCGGATTGTTTATGCCAGTAAAGACCGCGTTGCCGAGGGCGAAGTCACAACTTACGAAGATTTGGCTGATCCCAAATGGCAGGGGCGCATTTGTACGCGTTCGGGCACAAATGCCTACAACGTCGCGTTGACATCTGCGGTTATTCATCACCATGGGCAAGAGGGTGCCACAGCATGGTTGCAAGGCGTCAAAGATAATTTGGCACGCAAACCCCAAGGCAATGATCGCGCACAGGTCAAGGCGATTTGGGCGGGTGAGTGTGATATTTCAATTGGCAATACTTACTACATGGGCGCTATGTTATCAGATGCGGAACAAAAAGAATGGGCAGACAGCGTTCAAATTCTGTTCCCAACTTTTGAAAACGGTGGCACGCACATCAATATTTCGGGTGTCGCAATGGCAAAACACGCCCCGAACCCTGAAAATGCACTTGCCTTTATGGAGTTTCTGACCTCTG
>JAKMGV010000207.1 GCA_022424725.1 Paracoccaceae bacterium | reverse complement strand
AAATTCGTGCATCGCATGGATTGGACTTCGACGCCGAAATGGGCGGGGATGAGGATATCCTTGAAGCATAAGGATCCTGAAATTCAAGCAAGAACGCGGTCATTTTGGCCGCGTTTTTTTATTGCGACACGCTGTGTTATGGACATCAGTCAACGGACAGGATAGACCCCTTTCAACCAGTTGATGAAGCGAGAAAGCAATGCCAACGTTAAACGAAATTCGGTCAACCTTTTTGAATTATTTTGCCAAACAGGGGCATGAAATTGTCCCATCAAGTCCCTTGGTGCCGCGCAACGATCCGACATTGATGTTTGCCAATTCGGGTATGGTTCAGTTTAAGAACCTGTTCACGGGTGTTGAAACGCGCGATTACAAACGCGCAACCACCGCGCAAAAATGTGTGCGTGCGGGTGGTAAACATAACGATTTGGATAACGTTGGTTATACGGCACGTCACCATACATTTTTCGAAATGCTTGGGAATTTTAGCTTTGGTGATTATTTCAAATCCGAGGCGATCCCATTTGCATGGGAATTGGTGACCAAGGAACTGGATATTCCCAAAGAAAAACTCTTGGTCACGGTCTATCATACCGATGATGAGGCCGCGAATATGTGGAAAAAGGTTGCGGGCCTGTCTGATGATCGCATCATTCGCATCGCAACGAATGACAATTTCTGGATGATGGGACCAACGGGGCCCTGTGGCCCATGTACCGAAATTTTCTATGATCATGGCGAAAGCTTTTGGGGCGGCCCTCCGGGCTCACCTGATGAAGACGGTGATCGCTTTATCGAGATTTGGAACCTTGTTTTCATGCAGTATGAGCAATTTGAAGACGGTTCAAAAACGGATTTGCCAAACCAATCAATTGATACGGGCATGGGGATCGAACGTGTTGCGGCCCTGTTGCAAGGCACCAATGACAACTATTCAACTGATTTGATCCGCTCTCTGATTGAGGCATCCGCCCACGCGACAAGCTCTGATCCCGATGGGCCGGGCAAAACACATCACCGTGTGATTGCCGACCACCTTCGCTCAACCTCATTCTTGATTGCGGATGGGGTTATGCCGTCAAATGATGGGCGCGGGTATGTGTTGCGCCGCATCATGCGCCGCGCGATGCGCCATGCGCATTTGTTGGGATCTCAAGATCCCGTAATGCACCGTTTGGTGCCCGCATTGGTGCAACAAATGGGTGCGGCCTATCCTGAATTATCGCAGGCGCAGACTTTGATCGAAGAAACCCTGTTGCAAGAAGAAACACGTTTCAAACAAACGCTGGACCGTGGTTTGAAACTGCTGGATGACGAAGTTTCTGGTCTGGGTGAGGGCGCTGCATTACCAGGCGAGGCGGCGTTTAAGCTTTATGACACCTATGGCTTCCCACTTGATTTGACGCAGGATGCCCTGCGTGAAAAGGGACTGAGTGTGGATACTGATGGCTTTGATGCGGCGATGGCCGAACAAAAGGCCAAGGCGCGCGCCGCATGGTCAGGTTCGGGCGAGGCGGCGGATGCCTCAATCTGGTTTGATATCGCCGATCAACACGGTACAACTGATTTCCTTGGGTATGACACCGAAACGGCCGAAGGTCAGATTGTGACCATGCTAAAGGGCAGTGAAACCATGGATCGGGCGGAAACAGGCGCAGAAATCCAAGTGGTTCTAAACCAATCACCGTTTTATGCAGTAAGCGGTGGTCAGGTTGGTGACACCGGTGAAATTCTCACCGAAACGGGTGCGGCCACAGTCACCGACACGAAAAAAGTTGCAGGTGTTTTCATCCATATCGCAACAGTGAACGAAGGCCATATTGAATCGGGTCAGGGCGCACAATTGAACGTCGATCACACCCGTCGAAGCGCCATTCGCGCAAACCATTCGGCCACCCACCTGTTGCACGAAGCATTGCGCCGTGCCTTGGGGGATCATGTGGTACAACGCGGATCGCTGAATGCGGCGGATCGTTTACGTTTTGACTTTAGCCATTCCAAAGCGATGAGCGCAGATGAACTGCGTCAGGTTGAGGCAGAAGTGAACGAATTCATCCGTCAAAACACACGCGTCGAAACACGTATCATGACGCCAGATGATGCACGCGCATTGGGTGCGCAGGCCCTCTTTGGTGAAAAATATGGCGATGAGGTTCGTGTGGTGTCCATGGGCGAATTGTCCGGATCGGGCAAAGGCAATGATGGCAACACCTATTCATTGGAACTGTGTGGCGGTACCCATGTACGCCAAACAGGCGATATTGGTGCCTTTGTCGCCCTTGGCGATAGCGCAAGTTCCTCAGGTGTGCGCCGGTTCGAGGCGCTGACTGGACAGGCCGCATTGGATCATATGGCCCAGCAATCTGAACAGTTGGTCGCCATTGCATCAGAAATGAAGGCCCCCGTTGCCGAAGTTGGATCGCGCGTCAAAGCCTTGTTGGATGAACGTAAATCATTGGCGAATGAGGTTGCACAGCTGCGTCGTGAATTGGCCATGTCAGGCGGCGTATCACAGGGACAGGGCCCAGCCGCCAAGGATATCAACGGCGTGTCATTCATTGCGCAGGTTCTGGCCGGGGTTTCGGGCAAGGATTTGCCTGCCCTAATCGATGAATATAAAAACCGTGTTGAAAGCGGCGCGATTTTGTTGATTGCGGATACAGGTGGCAAGGTTGCCGTGGCCGCAGGGGTCACAAATGATCTGACGGATCGCGTCAGCTCGGTTGATTTGGTCAAGGCTGCTGTTGTTGAATTGGGCGGCAAAGGGGGCGGCGGGCGTCCCGACATGGCCCAAGGTGGTGGAAGCGATGCATCCAAAGCAGATGCCGCAATCGCCGCGGCAGAGGCGCAAATCACCTAAGGTTTTGGCGGCAGGCTCTGCGCATGTCGCAGGGCCATTCCCATCCAAACTGCACGGCGATCATCATCGACAAAGGCCTCATCCGTTACATCAATTAGGCAGCCCATTTTGCGGCCTGTAAACATCATGGCACCCGCGCCCTCTATCGCTTTGGCCTCGGCCTCTTGGTTTTTGCCGACGCGAAACATGGCACCATCTTTGTGACTGCCGCACACCATGTGACCCGCATACATAAAGGCAATTCCGCCAAACATTTTCTTTTCTGAAATCCCAATGACATCACACAGATCATCGCGCATGATTTGCGCCAAACCTTCGTCATAGGGCATTTGGGCTCTCCTTATCCATCTGTTGGCAAAACACCCAATCCGCGCAGATACACACCAATCCCTGTTTCCAATAAATCTTCGGGGGCAAACGGGCTTTGCGCGCCTGCGGAATTCCTTGCGAATAATCCGACAACACCATGCGACATTGCCCAAATATGGGCGCTAAACATGGATGCGGGGGGGCGGCGCTCCTCTGGCACGTTGTGGCATAACTCTTGGGCTGCGCGGTCCATGACGCTGCGCGCGCGTTGCGATGCATGGGACAATTCCGTTGTTCGATTAACGGAAATACCGCTTTCGAACATGGCAATGTAATGCCCTGGATGCACCCGTGCAAATGCCAAGTAGG
>JAKMGV010000065.1 GCA_022424725.1 Paracoccaceae bacterium | reverse complement strand
GGGGATCCATCCACCGCCGCGGTATCAATTAAAATGATATTTTCCAGCGTCTTAACCGCGACCTGCGCACGATCCAAACGATTGGCATGCACCCGCGCAATGACATCGCCGCGCCCAACAGCCGTCCCAAGAGGCAGAACATGATCAATCCCAACAGACGGATCAATCACATCATTTTCAACACGTCGCCCACCGCCCAAATCGACAACCACATTCCCCATGTCGATGCCGCGAAAGCCCGAAATGAAACCCGCCTGTTTTGCATGAACCTCTAAAATGACCGAGGCTTCGGGCAGGTATCTGTTCCAATTCTCCGCAAATCCAATCGGCCCGCCCATGGCGGAAATCATCCGTGCGAAATGATCCAGTGCTACGCCCTGATCCAACAGATCCAGAAATTGTGCGACCGCACTATTCATGGGCAGATTGTGATGTGTGGCATAGACCTGTGCCGCAAGGTGAACGGACAAATCCCGCAACCGCCCCTGTGCGGAACCCGCCAAAACCTCTAGGGCCGCGCGCACTTCCAACGCATTGCCCAAGGCAGGGGCCAGTGGCGCATTCATATCCGAAATAACGGCCGAGGTTTTGCAGCCTGCGGCATTTGCCGTTTCAACCAATGAGTGCGCCAAATCACGGGCATCTGAGGGTGTTTGCATAAAGGCGCCGCTGCCGCATTTCACATCCAACACCAATCCCTGCAATCCAGCGGCCAATTTTTTCGACAGGATAGAGGCCGTGATCAAATCCAAACTATCCACAGTGCCCGTAACATCCCGCACCGCGTATAATCGGCGATCTGCTGGCGCAATATCGCCTGTGGCCCCCGCGATGACGCAGCCGGCCGTCGACAGAATTGCATCCAAATGCGGTTTGTCGAATTGCGTGCGCAGGCCCGGTATCGCCTCTAATTTATCCAATGTGCCGCCCGTATGGCCCAACCCACGGCCCGATATCATCGGCACAATAACACCTGCGGCCGCCAAAAGCGGCGCAAGGATAAGCGATACACAATCCCCAATCCCGCCTGTTGAGTGTTTGTCCAAAATTGGGGCATCAAAATCCCAAGACAGTGTTGCGCCACTGTCGCGCATGGCAAGTGTCAGGTCACGCCGCCCCGCGTCGCCCAAACCGTTCAGGCACACCGCCATGGCAAAGGCCCCTGTTTGTGCATCACTGACAGATTGATCCGCCAAACCTGCCGCGAACCAGTTCAACTCGTCCTGCGTCGGTGGATCGCCGTTTCGCAACCGCCAGATGATGCCCGCCGCGTCCATGTCATCGGCTCATGTGATGGGTTCCAAAGGCACCTGGCAACAGATCCCCAATGGTTGTTTCATGTTCTGTTCCGTCCACCGTTGCAAGCGTCACTTTGACATCTGCGGCCCCAAACTCGGCCAGTTTCTGACGGCATCCACCACAGGGGGCCACGGGATCCGGACTATCGGCAACGACATACACTTCGGTTAGGCTGTGTGCCCCTGCGGCGACCATGGCCGCGATTGCGCCCGCCTCGGCACAGGTCCCTTCAGGATAGGCAACGTTCTCCACATTTACACCACCATAGACCTGTCCATCTGCGCCAATAATGGCCGCGCCAACTTTGAACCCTGAATAAGGGGCATATGCATTTTCCCAAACATTCAATGCCGCGTCTCGTAATGACATCTTAAATCCTTCGCCATTTATGTCGTTCAACAGTAATGCGCAGGGTGATTTGGTGCAAATCATTTCCCCTTTTTGCGATCAGTTCGACTTATGACTTTCGTAAGGTAAAAAAATAGTTTAACGCTAAACTATATATTCAAGTGGGGCTAAAATGTCTGATAAAAAACAAGAGTCACTTCGCCAAGCAGCGCTAAGTTACCATGAATTTCCAAAACCAGGTAAATTGGAAATTCGCGCAACCAAGCCAATGGCAAACGGACGGGATTTGGCACGGGCCTATTCACCCGGTGTGGCAGAGGCCTCAATCGAAATTCGTGATAATCCAGAAACTGCCTCGAAATATACAGCGCGGGGCAATTTGGTTGCCGTTATTTCCAATGGATCTGCCGTTTTGGGATTGGGCAACATTGGTGCGTTGGCATCAAAACCCGTGATGGAAGGCAAGGCCGTTTTATTCAAAAAATTCGCCAATATTGATTGTTTTGACATTGAAGTAAACGAAAGCGATCCTGAAAAGCTTGCCGATATCGTCTGCGCGTTAGAGCCAACTTTTGGGGCGGTGAATCTAGAGGATATCAAAGCGCCTGATTGTTTTATCGTTGAAAAACTGTGCCGTGAACGCATGAACATCCCAGTGTTCCACGATGATCAACACGGAACCGCGATTGTTGTGGGGGCGGCTGCGAAAAACGCCCTGTTGGTTGCGGGCAAAAAGATTGAAGATATTAAGGTTGTGTCCACAGGCGGCGGTGCTGCGGGGATTGCCTGCCTGAATATGTTGCTGAAACTGGGTTTGCGCCGTGAAAATGTGTGGCTGTGCGATGTGCATGGCGTCGTTTACGAAGGGCGCACCGCAGATATGAATCCACAAAAAGCCGCCTATGCCCAAAACACTGACAAACGTGCGTTGGATGATGTGATTGATGGTGCGGATGTGTTCCTTGGCCTTTCGGGACCAAATGTTTTGAAACCCGAAATGGTAAAACGTATGGCAAAGCGTCCAATTATCTTTGCACTGGCCAACCCAAATCCCGAAATCATGCCCGATGTCGCACGTGAGGTTGCACCAGATGCCATTATCGCAACGGGGCGCAGCGATTTTCCAAATCAGGTGAACAACGTTTTATGCTTCCCCTTTATTTTCCGTGGTGCATTGGATGTGGGAGCCACCGAAATCAACGATGCCATGCAGATCGCCTGCATTGATGGGATCGCCGAACTGGCGCGTGCCACAACCAGTGCCGAGGCCGCCGCCGCCTATCAGGGGGAAACCATGAATTTTGGGGCCGACTATCTGATCCCAAAACCCTTTGATCCCCGCCTATCGGGCATTGTTTCGTCTGCCGTGGCACAGGCGGCCATGGACAGCGGCGTCGCAAAACGCCCGATTAAGGATATCGAAGCCTATCGCGAAACACTGGGTCATGCGGTGTTTAAATCGGCCATGTTGATGCGCCCTGTCTTTGATGCAGCCAGCAAACAATCCCGCAGCATCGCCTTTGCCGAAGGCGAAGACGAACGTGTTTTACGCGCCGCCCAAGCGATTTTGGAGGAAACCAGTGAAAAACCTGTTCTAATCGGACGGCCCGATGTGATTTCCCAACGCTGTGAACGCATGGGCCTGACCATTCGTCCAGAACGCGACTTTGCCATTGTGAACCCCGAAAACGATCCCCGCTATCGGGATTATTGGGGCACCTACCATGACATCATGGCGCGTCGTGGGGTGACACCCGATCTGGCCAAGGCGATAATGCGCACAAACACCACCGCCATTGCTGCAGTGATGGTACACCGTGGCGAGGCCGACAGCATGATCTGTGGTACGTTTGGGGAATACCGTTGGCACCTAAATTACATCGAACAGGTTTTATGTGATCCTGCGCAAAACGCCCAAGGTGCCCTATCCCTGATGATCCTAGAAGATGGGCCGCTGTTTATTGCGGACACACATGTACACACGACCCCAACCCCTGAACAAATCACACAGTCCGTTTTGGGGGCTGCGCGACATGTGCGTCGTTTTGGGTTAGAGCCAAAAATCGCGCTTTGCGCACGATCACAGTTTGGCAGCATGCAGGGTGATACGGGCCAACGTTTGCGCGATGCGATGGCGCAACTGGATTTGATGGATTTGGATTTCCAGTTTGAAGGCGAAATGAACATTGATGCCGCCCTTGATCCCGAATTGCGGGCACGTGTCATGCCGCAAAATCGTATGGATGGGATCGCCAACGTCCTGATTTTTGCCCACGCGGATGCAGCATCAGGTGTGCGAAACATTTTGAAAATGCGCGCTGGCGGACTTGAGGTTGGGCCGATCCTGATGGGTCTGCGCAATCAGGCCCATATTGTGACACCCTCGATCACCGCGCGGGGCCTTTTGAATATGGCCGCGATTGCCGGGGTTCCCGTGGCCAATTATGGCTAGGGCTGTTTTTTCCTTTTAGGACCACGTTTTAGGGCGTGTTCCAGCGCGTCTGCAAATTCGGCTCTTTTGGCATCGTTCATCGCGGCAAGATGGGCGATCAGGGCCTCTCTGGCATATTCCAGACGTTCTTCTGATGCCTCTGTTTGATCCTCCATCAGCTCCTCTAATGCCTCTGGGTCAAAGGGGGTTGCGCGCAACAGAACAAGCGCGTTTTCATATCCTGCGCGGTCCATTTGGCGCATTTCGCGGGTGTGATAGCTGCGCATGGATTTGCCCAATGCGCGGCGATCCTCATGCGAGAGTGCCCGCAAATAAAGCGAGCCCTGCGCACTGGGCGCACGCTGCGGGCGCATTTCGTCTTGGGTTAGTTTGACGCCAATGATCAAACCGATGAAACAGGCATTTAGCGCAAGGGACACAATTAACAGGACCTTGGTCCATTTTCTGGGTGTTTTCATCTGCTCACTCATGCGCCACCATCCACATAACTTAGGTCCAATCCTGAAAACGGATCCACAATATCAAGCCCTTGGGCCTCAAACGGGTTAAGGGAAACACCCCCAATATCCCCGCCATTCACACCAATCCAAACGCCAAAGACACCTGCCGCAATCACCCCTGTCAGGGCAGAGGCATCTGCGAATATGTTTCGCGTTGCAAATATTTGACCGATCGTTTGCCGAACACCTGTCCACCATCCAGGCGATACGGTTTCCACAGTCACAGAGGTTGCCGCATTTGGCTCGGGGATCGTATCAAACAATGCCTGAATGAATACGTCACTTGGCTCGGGCGCATCGCGCCTTGCGGCAGCGAATAGATCGTCCAATTGCGCATCCTGATTTTGATCATGCTGTGTCATTTTCATATCCTAACGCAGTTTTTTGCCCGTGCAACTGTGCCTGAAGCGCGCGTTTGCCGCGGGCTGTCAAACTTTCTACCGCTTCTACGGTCAACCCCATAATCTGGGCGATTTCAAGGTTTGTTAAATTGTCCAAATGGCGCAAACGCACCGCTTGTGCTTGCCTTTCTGGCAAGACCGCAAGGGCCGTATGCAGCGCGCGCGCCCGTGATTGATCCAACATAGATTGATCCGCAGAGGGGGATGGGTCCACAGGATCATTTGTCAAATCGTCAAGGGAGGACGATGGGCGTCGCGCGCGCAACCGATCAATACACAGATTATCAATAACCCGATAAAGCCAGGTTGAAACCTGTGCCTGATCTTGTTTCCAGTCAGGCGCGATTTTCCACAATCGCAAAAACGCCTCTTGTGCGATATCTTCGGCATCTGATTTGTTTTGCAATCGATAATAGGCATGGCGAAACACTTTGGGACCAAGGCGGCGCGTCAATTCCATCGCCGCCAGTTTAGACCCATTTGCAAACAGAACGAGCAATGCGTTATCCGCTAAATCGCCCAAACTGATATCTGTATCCTTCACCATGCCTGTCCTTTATCGAACACCTGAATGAATTGTCACGGAGAATTAGTTGTGATCATCATCCTCATGATCATGCTTTTCGCCATAACGCTTGCCCTTGCGCTTCATCTTTTCCAACTCTTCGGCGCTTAGCATGCCGTCCTCGTTCGCATCCAAACGGCTGAACATCTTATCCAAACGCTTTTGTTGCTTGGCCTGCATTTCGTCAAAGCTCAGCATCCCATCATCGTCTGCATCTATGCGCTTTAACATTTTGGCCTGACGCTTTTTCATGCGCTTTGTCATTTCTTTTTCGCCATGGGCGGCCATTTCATCGGCTGACAATTTGCCGTCGTCATTTGTATCAACTTGATCAAAGCGTGCTTTGGCATGGGCTGCGATTTCGTCTTTGCTAATCATTTGATCGCCACTTGTGTCCATCTCTTCGATCGAAAACTTTGGCCCTTTGCGATGTCCGTGATCATCGCCTGAGGCTGCGACCAACGTGGCGCTGCCCAAGACTGAGGCTGCGGCGATTGCTGCGATTAGTTTACTGTTCATCTCAATTCACTCCATTTACGTCGGCCGACCACCTTGCCTTGCCGATCTAAAATAACAAACGAAGGGGCCCAAAGTTTCCGTCGAAATTTTTTGAAATTTATTTGCGACAACCCGCCGCGATGACATTTGCGCGAATTGCCCCCACTTTACCGCCTACGAAAACAAAGGGGCCCAACATGTCCAACCCAAACAACAGCAAGGCGGAACGCCTAACCATGCCCGCGGTGCTAAAGGGGTGGAAACGCAAATGTCCCCAATGTGGCAGCGGTCCCTTGCTCAGCGGGTATTTGACGGTCAATGATACCTGCACCGTGTGCAGCGAGGAATTGCATCATCACCGTGCGGATGACGGCCCCGCATATTTGACGATTTTGTTGGTGGGTCATTTGATGGCCCCCTTACTGCACATGATTTTTGTCAGATACCGCCCCGAACCCTTGGTTCTTTTTACAATATTTTCTGTTGGCTGCGTTGGATTATCGCTCTATCTTCTTCCTCGACTAAAGGGCGCAATGATCGGGTTTCAATGGGCACGTTTGATGCACGGGTTCCGATAAGGTACTGCGCCCCATGAACTTGGGGAAAATAGCTTGGACAAAACGGCAATTCGCAATGCAGCAACGGTCATCGTTCTGCGTCAGGATCAGGGTGAAACACGTGTTTTAATGGGTCAACGTGGGGCAAAAGCCGCGTTTATGCCCAATAAATTCGTCTTTCCCGGCGGGGCCGTTGATGCAGAGGATGCCAATATCGCACTTCATCAGGGCATTGATGATCTATGCACCGAACGTTTGGGCGAACAAGGTGATCCAAACCTTATTCATCCCCTTTGCGTCGCCGCCATTCGCGAGCTGTGGGAGGAAACGGGCCTGATCCTGGGAACCAAAGGGGCATGGAACGATAATGTCCCCGAGGACTGGGTGACATATGCAGATCGGGGATATGTCCCTGATGCAAGCGCGCTGAAATTCGTGTTTCGTGCCATCACGCCCCCCGGTCGTCCCCGCCGATTTGATGCACGCTTTTTCATGATTGATGCCAGCGCCATTGCCAGCGATCTGGATGATTTTTCCGCCGCTTGTGATGAGCTATCCCATCTAAGCTGGATACCATTGGATGAGGTGCGCAAATTTGATCTGCCATTTATCACCGAAGTCGTACTGGCCGAGGTGAAACGCCATGGCGATCCGTCTAAGGCCCCCGCCACCGTACCGTTTTACAAAAACAATGACGAAGAAAACCTGTTCATTCAGCTTCACGGCCATCCGCCCACGGATTAAAGGATCAGGATCAAACCCAAAACGGATGCTGAAATCAGCGCCATTCCGATGAATTCGTTTTTGCTGATCCGTTCCTTGAAAAAGATAAAGCTGGCCAAGATTGAAAAGATCAATTCCACCTGCCCCAGCGCCTTTACATAGGCCGCGTTTTGCAGGGTGAATGCGACAAACCACAGATATGATCCAGCCATCGACGTGATCCCCACCCATACCCCTGTACGCCAGGTTTGCAGAACGCGGATGATTTCATTTGGGTCCCGCAGGATCAGCCATATGAACATGAGACTGGCCTGCGCTGTCACCACAAACCCAAGCGTTACCCCCGCCCGCAGCAAGGGATCATCGGAGAGAACCGACAGTGACGTTGCGCGATAGGCGATGGCAGATCCCGCAAACAACAGACCAGATAGTAATCCCAGCCCCGATGCCCGATTAAGTAGACGATCCCGAAATGCCCCAGATTGTGCGGCATTATCTGACAGGGCGATCACCCCCAAGACCCCAATCAGGATCAATGCAAATGCCGTCCAACCCACGGGTTCGTTTAGAATGATCAGGCCCAGAAAAACACTCTGGATCGTTTCGGTTTTTTTCAGGGCAATGCCCACGGCAAAATTGCGAGCTTTGAACAGGGCAACAACACAGATGGTTGCAAGGATTTGGCAAATCCCGCCAATCAAACCCGCAATCCAAAAGCGATTCCCAACCTCTGGAACAGGAACCTCGAACGCTTCGAACGTGATCGCCAAGGCGATCAGTATGATAGGTGCAGAATAAATAAAGCGCGACCATGTCGCGCCCACGGGTGTCAGGCGTGTCGCGCTAAGTACCTTTTGCAGCATAAAACGCAGGTTTTGAATAAATGCCGCTGCGATGGTCGCAAAAATCCACAGTTCCATCTCGGCACCCTGCCTGACTTCGCAGGCAATGACCAACAGATTTTTGATACGGTCATGGTATCAGTCAACGGTTTTCTGGGACCAATTGGGATGGGCCACGGGGTCTTTGCGATTGATTGCGAATTTGCGAATGACCTCACCATAACAGCCGAAATGATAGCCATCATTCATCGTCAAAAACCGATCCCGCTTGGACGCAAACAAACGGGGCAGCGCGTACCAAGGCACACTGGGATGCGCATGGTGCACAGAATGAAGATTGTTGTTCAAAAAGAGGAAGGACAATAAACCACGATCCTCGACCACCACACTGCGACCACGCGGATGATCATGGACGCGGTGTTCCAAATAGGTACGGATTTTCAAAATCGCCATCGACAGATAGGCCGCCAAAACCCAGAGCCAAATTCGGACATCAGCGACCATCACCACCATAACATAGGCCACAATCAGTGAGGGCACATGTAGAAACCATCCCAATGCAACCCGACGATCCCCTGCCAAAATCAAACGTAAATCAGCGCGCATAAAGGCAATCTGTGACAGGATTGGCCCCACAAACATGCGCCCAAGCAGAGTATTGTTAAACTGATGCAAAGATTGACGCCATTTTGGCAATTGATCCCAAACCTGTGGATCCATGAAATTCGTTTCGGGATCATCGTAGGGATCGGTAAGCCGTTCATCGCGGTGATGGTCCAAATGCGTATACTTGAACCGCAGATAGGGGATGAAAATAATCAAGGCGGGGAAGACCAATAGTGCGTTTACAAAGGCGCTGTTGAAGGGATGCCCATGAAGAACCTCATGCGTAAGCGAAGAATGCAACACGCCCGCAATCACAATAATCA
>JAKMGV010000206.1:2298-3559 GCA_022424725.1 Paracoccaceae bacterium | reverse complement strand
GCATGCCACGTCAATTGTCGGGTGGTCAAAAACAACGTGTCGGGATTGCCCGTGCCTTTGCGGGTGGGGCGCGCATCGTTGTGGCGGATGAACCTGTATCCGCATTGGACGTATCGGTACAGGCGGCAGTGACGGATTTGTTGATGGAAATTCAGCGCACCGAAAAAACCACATTGCTGTTTATCAGCCACGATTTGTCGATCGTACGCTATTTGTCGGATCGCGTGATGGTAATGTATTTGGGCCATGTAGTGGAAATGGGGACAACCGATCAGGTATTCGCACCCCCCTATCACCCCTATACCGAGGCGCTGTTGTCCGCGGTGCCCATTGCCGACACCAGCATCCAAAAGGAACACATCGTTCTAGAGGGCGATATCCCATCGGCGATGAACCCACCCTCTGGGTGCCCCTTCCAAACGCGCTGTCGTTGGAAGGACAAAGTGGGCGGGGGCCTATGCGAACGCGAGGTTCCGCCAATTCGCACAATGGCAAATGGACACCAGTTGAAATGCCACTTGGATCAATCGGTGCTAGATGAAATGACACCTGTTATCAAATTGGCTGCAGAATAAGAATTCTGCTTGATATTGAACAAAGACACCCGCATTTTGCGGGTGTTTTTATTTGGATCCGCGATGTCACGTTTTTCAAAAATGCCAGAGCCGCCCTATTACGCGGTTATCTTTGCAAATCAAGCCTCAAAAACGCCTGAAGGATACGCAGAAATGGCCGCAGCCATGGGCGAAATTGCCAAAACCCTACCTGGATACATCGGGATAGAAAGCACACGCGATGCAGATGGTTTTGCGATCACCGTCAGCTATTGGGAAAGCGAAGAAGCCATCAAAGGATGGCGCGAACACGCCAAACACGCCATTGCCCAACAGATCGGCAAAGAACGCTGGTACGAGGATTACATCCTGCGCGTGGCCAGGGTTGAACGGCAGTATTCCTTTAAATAAGCACTTCTAGCGCTTCAGGATGATACGCACATAGTTTTGCGTTTCTTTATAAGGCGGCACGCCGCCATATTTCACCACCGCTTCTGGCCCTGCGTTATAGGCCGCGAGTGCCAAGCGCCAAGAGCGAAAGCGTTTATATTGCATAGCAAGGTAACGTGCCCCCCCTTCTAAATTTTGCGAGGGAATACGCGGGTTCACGTTTAACAGGCGTGCTGTATCGGGCATCAATTGCGCCAATCCAATTGCACCCTTTGGCGACAGCGCCTTGGGGTTCCAACGGCTTTCTTGATTGATTA
>JAKMGV010000206.1:0-2288 GCA_022424725.1 Paracoccaceae bacterium | reverse complement strand
ATCCAAATAGGGGCAACGATATTCTATATCACGCGGAACCGCGCCCGGAAGGCCCGGAATATAAACATCCTCTCTGTTTAACGAAATCGATGGCGATCCCCCTTTCAATCGGTCCAATGTTTGAAATTGCTTTGTTTTTCCCGAGCGATCGGCCGCAGCACCCGTGAAAATGCACGCGTAACAGATAAACGCTATGAAACCAACCCGAACCATGGGGATCTTTTACACCTGATTATTGCTTAGCCCAACAAATGAATGTCAGCTTGCAGGAAATTGCCTGTTCCATCCCGTTCATTAATATTTTATTCATATTGAAAATGTGCTTTAGGGCAAGAGACGCGCGAAGATCATAGGAGAGTGCGATGGCAGGGTCAGTGAACAAAGTAATTCTAATCGGCAATCTGGGGCGCGACCCAGAGGTCAGAAGCTTCCCTAATGGGGGTAAGGTGTGCAACCTGCGCATAGCAACCTCTGAAAACTGGAAAGACCGCAATACGGGTGAACGTCGCGAAAAAACCGAATGGCACAGCGTTGCGATTTTTTCAGAACCGCTTGTGCGCGTTGCAGAACAATATCTGCGCAAGGGATCAAAAATCTATATCGAAGGTCAATTGGAAACGCGCAAATGGCAGGACCAGTCGGGTCAAGACCGCTATAGCACCGAAGTTGTGCTGCGCCCCTATACCTCTACGCTGACCATGCTTGATGGGCGTGGCGACAATGCCGGCGGTGGCGGTGGTTACGGCGGGGGATCAGGCGGCGGCGGTGGTTATGACCAAGGCTATGACAGCGGCCCCGCACCTGCAGATCCCTATGGTGGCGGATCACGTCCATCAAACGACATGGACGACGAAATTCCATTCTAAGATAAACCACCGAGGGACAGAAACAAAAAAGGGCGCTGAAATCAGCGCCCTTTCGTTTTTAATCTATATCAATTTATTGCGCGGCGACTGCGGCGCCGTCTGTGCGGCGTTTCACCAATTCTTCTGCCACTAGGAAAGCCAATTCCAAGGATTGTGATGCATTCAAACGCGGATCGCACGCGGTGTGATAGCGCGAAGACAGATCCTCATCGCTGAGCGCATAGAGGCCACCTGTACATTCGGTGACATCCTGACCCGTCATTTCAAAATGAACACCACCTGGGATCGTGCCCTCGGCTGCATGCACCTCAAAGAATTCGCGCACTTCGCGCAGGACACTGTCGAAGGGCCGTGTTTTATACCCAGTTGCTGATTTGATCGTATTGCCATGCATCGGATCACAGGACCACACAACATTTGCGCCCTCTTCTTCGACCGCCTTAATCAAACGGGGTAGATGATCCCCAACGCTACCCGCGCCAAAACGCGCGATCAAGGTCAAACGACCCGCTTCGTTTTCTGGGTTCAACTTGGCCATTAGAACTTTCAAATCCTCAGCAGAGGTTGTTGGACCGCATTTCAATCCGATTGGGTTCAATACGCCACGGCAGAATTCAACATGCGCACCATCCGGCTGACGGGTTCTGTCCCCGATCCAGATCATGTGACCCGATCCTGCCAACCAATTACCTGATGTGGAATCAAGACGCGTCAGCGCCTCTTCATATTCCAACAACAGCCCTTCGTGCGAGGTGTAGAAATCAACAGTGCGCAAATCATGGGACACAGCGCTGTCCAAACCTGCAGCGGACATAAAATCCAATGCATCGGAGATACGTGCGGCCATTTCACGATAGCGCGATGCCTTTTCCCCCTCTGTAAACCCAAGGGTCCAGCTGTGCACCTGATGCACATCCGCATAACCACCTGTTGAAAACGCACGCAACAGGTTCAGCGTTGCTGCCGCCTGCGTATAGGCCTGTAACATCTTGGACGCATCGGGGATACGCGCGGCAGATGTGAAATCCAAATCATTGATGATATCACCACGATAGCTGGGCAATTCCACGCCATCGACGGTTTCGGTTGGGGCGGAGCGAGGTTTTGCAAATTGCCCTGCCATTCGGCCCACCTTGATCACAGGAACCTTTGCGCCAAAGGTTAGGACCATGGCCATCTGCAACATCACCTTGAATGTATCACGGATGCCATCTGCACTGAATTGTGCAAAGCTTTCGGCGCAGTCGCCACCTTGCAACAAAAACGCCTCACCACGGGATGCAGCAGCCAGTTTTGCCTTCAAATTCCGCGCCTCGCCTGCAAAGACAAGCGGTGGATAGTTGGATAGCTGACTTTCGACTGCGTTCAGCGCCTCCTGATCCAAATAATCAGGCATCTGAACCCGTGGCTTGTTGCGCCAAT
>JAKMGV010000205.1 GCA_022424725.1 Paracoccaceae bacterium | reverse complement strand
TCACGCGGTCCCGCACGGTCCAACGCGATCCGCGACAGGGCGCGGTCGAGATCAGGTACCTGACGCAATGCTTCGCGCAATGTGTCGGCATCTGTTGGGTGATCTAGCATGTGTTGGATGCAATCAAACCGTTTATTGATTAATCCTACATCCATAGAAGGGGATGAAATAAGCCGCTCCAACAACCGCCCACCGCCCGCGGTCACGGTATGATCTACCGTTGCCAATAGGGACCCAGCGTGTCCACCACCTTGGATTGATTGCGTAATTTCCAGATTGCGCCGTGTCGCGGCATCAATTTGCATCACGCGCTGGGTCGATTCCTTTACCGGACGCTGCAGGCGCGGTAATTGACCTTTTTGCGTGATATCTAGATATTCGATCAATGCACCCATTGCCGATATTTCAGCGCGATCAAATCCACCAAAAGATTCCAGTGATACGACACTAAATAGGGATTTTAGACGCATTTCTGCATTTTGACTGTCAAATGCGGCACGCCCTAATGCGGTTGTGGATGCCCCCGACTCTTCGACCAATTCACGGAACCGATCCTCGGTTGTTTCAGAAACCAAAACTTCACTTGGCGACAAACGCGCAAGCTCTGGCCCCAACATGACCGAAGGGAGGGCCATGACATGAAACGCACCCGTGGAAATATCCACCCATGACAGTGCACCTTCATCACGGACCAAGGAATAGGCGGCCAAATAGTTATGTCGCCGCGCATCTAACAAACTGTCTTCGGTCAGGGTGCCGGGCGTGACCAATCGCACAACATCGCGGCGTACAACGGCCTTGTACCCGCGCTTTTTCGCCTCAGCTGGGCTTTCCAACTGTTCACAAACGGCAACACGAAATCCCTTGCGGATCAGGGTCAATAAGTATCCTTCGGCCGCATGATGGGGCACGCCGCACATGGGAATATCTTCGCCGCTGTGTTTGCCGCGTTTGGTTAGGGCGATATCCAACGCACCTGACGCCGCTACGGCATCATCAAAGAACAATTCGTAAAAATCACCCATGCGGTAAAACAACAATGCATCTGGGTAATTCGCCTTAATCTCCAGATACTGTGCCATCATTGGTGTCACGGGCTTGCTCCTAATATTTGCCTCGCCAACTTACATATCCGTGACTCTACAGAAAAGCTAAAAACGATCAGGTTGCGCCTAATAAAATTGCGCTGTAAGGAGGTTTTGCGCAACAAAGGACGCCATTTATGACGAAAACTAAAATTACCCGTGAAGAAGCCCTAAATTTCCATCTTGAACCAACACCAGGCAAGTGGGAGGTTAGCGCAACCGTCCCAATGACCACGCAGCGGGATTTGTCACTGGCGTATTCCCCGGGTGTTGCAGTTCCCTGTGAAGAGATCGCCGAAAACCCAGAGTTGGTTTACGATTATACGAACAAGGGCAATTTGGTTGCAGTGATTTCAAACGGCACGGCTGTTTTGGGCTTGGGTAACTTAGGCGCGCTGGGCAGCAAACCTGTGATGGAGGGGAAATCCGTCCTGTTCAAACGGTTTGCCGACGTGAATTCAATCGACATCGAGGTGGACACAGAGGACCCCGATGAATTTTGCAAAGCGGTTAAACTGATTGGCCCAACATTTGGCGGCATAAACCTTGAAGATATCAAGGCGCCCGAATGTTTCATCATTGAACAGCGTTTGAAAGAGGAAATGGACATCCCCGTTTTCCATGATGATCAACATGGAACGGCTGTGATTTGTGCGGCGGGTTTGATCAATGCCCTACATATTTCTGGGAAAAAGATTGAGGACGTGAAAATCGTTCTAAATGGCGCGGGTGCGGCGGGCATCGCGTGTATTGAATTGCTGAAATCCATGGGCGCACGCCATGAAAACTGTGTCGTCTGTGACACCAAAGGCGTGATTTATCAGGGCCGTACCGAGGGGATGAACCAGTGGAAATCAGGCCATGCCGTGAAAACGGATTTGCGCACCTTGGAACAGGCGATGGTGAACGCCGATGTGTTTTTGGGTGTGTCGGTTAAGGGTGCCGTGACGCAGGATATGGTGAAATCCATGGCGGATAACCCCGTAATTTTTGCCATGGCGAATCCGGATCCTGAAATCACCCCAGAAGAGGCACACGAGGTACGTCCCGATGCCATCGTTGCAACAGGTCGCAGCGATTATCCAAATCAGGTGAATAATGTTTTGGGCTTCCCTTATTTATTCCGCGGTGCGTTGGATATTCACGCCCGCGCAATCAATGATTCAATGAAAATCGCCTGTGCGCAGGCCTTGGCTGAATTGGCCCGAGAGGATGTGCCTGATGAGGTTGCAGTGGCCTATGGCCGCAAACTGACCTTTGGGCGTGATTATATTATTCCAACGCCTTTTGACCCGCGCTTGATCCACCGCATCCCACCCGCGGTTGCACAGGCGGGCATGGAAACAGGGGCCGCACGCCGTCCCATTGTGGATATGGACGGGTATGAGGTGTCCTTGCAATCGCGCATGGACCCAACGGCCAGCATTCTGCGCGGGTTGAATACCCGTGCGCGTGCCGCACAGGCACGTATGATCTTTGCCGAGGGGGACGACCCCCGCGTATTGCGCGCCGCTGTTGAATATCAACGTCAGGGTTTGGGAAAGGCCTTGGTTGTGGGCCGTTCCGCCGATGTCAAAGCCAAGCTTGAGGCCGCAGGTCTTGGCGATGCTGTACGCGAGCTTGAGGTTGTAAACGCCGCAAACACCCAGCATTTAGAGACTTACAAAGAATTCCTATATAAACGCTTGCATCGCAAGGGGTTTGACCGCGCCGATGTACACCGCCTTGCTTCGCGCGATCGTCACGTATTTTCCGCGCTTATGTTGGCGCATGGGCATGGCGATGGTTTGGTCACCGGCGCGACACGAAAATCTGCGCACGTTCTGAACCTGATCAACCATGTGTTTGATGCGGATGCGGATCATGGCGCGGTTGGCGTTACGGCCCTGTTGCATAAGGGACGGATCGTTCTGATGGCGGACACATTGGTGCATGAATGGCCTGATGAGCAAGATTTGGCAAATATCGCAGAACGCGCCGCGGGTGTGGCGCGACACTTGGGCCTTGAACCCCGCGTGGCTTTTGTCAGCTTTTCTACTTTTGGCTATCCTGTTTCAGAACGGGCTGAAAAAATGCACATTGCCCCACGGGTTTTGGACAAGCGCGGTGTTGATTTCGAATACGAAGGCGAAATGACGGTTGATGTTGCCCTGAACGCGCAGGCACAGGCGCAATATCCATTTTCACGCCTTAGTGGGCCTGCCAATATCTTGGTCGTACCCGCCCGCCACTCTGCCAGTATTTCGGTGAAGCTGATGCAGGAAATGGCAGGTGCAACAGTGATTGGTCCAATCCTATCTGGGATTGATAATTCCATCCAAATTTGCCCGTCCGTTGCCACAGCAACAGATATTTTAAACATGGCAGTTTTGGCAGCGTGTAAAGTCGGCTAATATCGTCCTATGGCGATATATAATCTTGGTTCGATCAACATCGACAACTTCTATCAGGTGCCGCACATTCCGGCGCCTGGGGAAAC
>JAKMGV010000204.1 GCA_022424725.1 Paracoccaceae bacterium | reverse complement strand
TGATCGCCTGAACGGCCATTTCCGCCTGCGTGCTGTTTGCCAGATCATATTTATCCAGCTTTTTCCCAGCAAGGGATGTAAGACGCGCTTCAAAACTTTGGCCGCGTGGAGTGCTAAGTTGCGCCTTCACACTCCAGTATTCTTGGGGATTAAACGCCTCAATCTCCATTTCACGTTCAACGATTAGGCGCAGGCAAACGGATTGCACGCGACCAGCGGAACGCGCACCAGGTAATTTGCGCCACAATACAGGGGACAGATTAAAGCCCACCAAATAATCCAAGGCGCGTCGCGCCAAATATGCATGCACCAAGGGGGCATCCACATCGCGTGGATTTTTCATCGCTTCGGTCACAGCAGATTTTGTAATTGCGTTAAACACAACGCGCGTGACTTCGGTGTCCTTTTTGATTGCGCGGCGTTTGCGCAATGTTTCCTCTAGGTGCCAACTGATTGCTTCCCCTTCGCGGTCAGGGTCGGTGGCAAGGATCAGGGCGTTGTCATCTTTTAAGGCATCTGCAATCGCCTTGACGTGTTTTTTGCTGTCGTTCCCGACTTCCCATGTCATGGCGAAATTATCATCAGGATTGACCGAGCCATCTTTGGGCGGCAGATCACGCACGTGACCATATGAGGCCAGAACCGTATATTCCGATCCCAAATATTTGTTAATTGTCTTTGCCTTAGCAGGGGATTCAACAACAACAACGGGCATAAAATATCCTTTCGACTCGCACATGGTGCCATGGCGGCGGAACATGGTCGTGTTCAAAGGGCTTTGTCAATGCACGTTTAATGACCTTTGTGATCTTTGTGCTCATTCCCGCTTAGGCTGACCATTCCACCAGACTGTCTTTCTATTTGGCCCTCAATCTCTAGATCGACAAGGGCAGGGGCAATTTGTGCAGCCGATGCTTTAAGGTCGCGGATCAATTGATCCTCCGCCAAGGGAGAGGGGGAAAGACGGGCAAGAATGCGTTGATGCAACTTGACGGTTTCACGCAAACCACGGTTGGGAAGCGGTTTTGGCGTGTCGGATATAATGTCAGTTTGCAGGGGCAATTTTGGCAGTGCTTCAATGATGTCTTCAGCATTTCGGACCAATGTCGCGCCATCGCGGATCAAAATGTTGCAGCCCGATGCACGCGCGTCAAACGGATGGCCTGGAACCGCATAGACATCGCGCCCCTGATCCAGCGCGGTTTTGGCGGTGATCAAACTGCCTGATTTTGCGGCCGCTTCGATGACAACGATTGCCTGCGACAATCCTGAAATCAACCGATTGCGTACGGGGAAATGCCGCGCTTGGGGTTGGGTTCCCATGGGTTGTTCAGAAATAAGCAGACCATTTTCACGGATTTGCCGCGTTAATTGCGCGTTTTCAGCAGGGTAGACAACATCGACCCCACCGCCCAGCACGGCAATCGTTCCTGTGCCAATCGCGGCGGCGTGTGCGGCCGTATCGACACCACGCGCAAGCCCTGAACAAATCACATACCCCTCTTCCCCCAATGTGGTGGCCAAAAACCGTGACATACCGGTTCCCAGGGAGGAGGCATTGCGCGCCCCGACAAGGCCAAGGGTTGGGCGGTGCAAAAGTGTGGGATCCCCCACCGCCCAGAAAAAGGGGGGCGCATCGTTTAGATCATTGAATCCTGCGGGATAGGCGGGCGTGCCCCGAAAAATAAGATGTGCGCCTGCTTTTTGACCGCGGCGCATTTCGGCGATGGCGTGTTCTTCGCCATGGGGTATATAATTATCGACACCTGCGGCGCGGGCAACCTCGGGCAAATGCTCTAGTGCGCATTGTGCTGTGCCATGCTCTTCTAACAGTCTGTAAAACGTGCTGATCCCCACCCTGCGAGAGCGCAAGAGACGAAGCCACGCTAATCTGTCCTCTTCCTTGAGTGGTGGGATTAGGGGGTGAGCGGAAGAATTAGTTTGAACAGCCATCGTCGCTCCGTCGTCTTGCGGAATCAGCAATAGCGCAGATTTGGTTGACGCGGGATTAACGCGCGCCGCCAGATCCGCCAACAGTTAGCCCACCAATCAAAACAGACGGCTGTCCAACCCCAACGGGGACCCATTGCCCAGATTTTCCGCAAGTTCCCATGCCGGGGTCCAATTCCATATCGTTTCCAAGGCCGCGGATATGTTTCAATGCGGTTGCGCCATCTCCGATCAGAGTTGCCCCTTTAATCGGTGCGCCGACCTGACCATTTTGTACGCGGTAGGCTTCGGTGCAAGAAAAGACGAACTTTCCGTTGGTGATATCAACCTGACCGCCGCCAAATCCCACGGCGTAAATCCCATCCTTCAGATCGGACAGTAATTCGGCGGGGGTTGCATTGCCGCCTTCCATAATGGTGTTGGTCATGCGCGGCATAGGGGCATGCGCATAACTTTGGCGGCGTCCGTTCCCTGTGGGGGCGACCCCCATCAAACGTGCATTTTGACGGTCCTGCATAAATCCAACCAAAATACCATCTTCGATCAAAACATTGCGCGAACTTGGCGTGCCTTCATCATCAATGGTGATTGATCCGCGCCGATTTGGAAGGGTGCCATCATCGACAACGGTTACACCCTTGGCCGCAACTTGTTGTCCGAATAAACCTGCAAATGCGCTGGTGCCTTTGCGGTTAAAGTCGCCCTCTAGTCCATGTCCAACAGCTTCGTGCAATAGGATGCCTGGCCAACCTGGCCCCAACACAATGTCCATCACACCTGCGGGGGCATCTTCAGCGCTTAGGTTCACGGTCGCGATGCGCAATGCCTCTCGGGCCGTTGCCTTCCATTTGTCTGGGGTAATCAACTCGGATAACGCATATCGTCCACCGCCCCCTGCTGATCCGTTTTCGCGGCGGCCGTCCTGTTCCACAATCACCGAAATATTAAGACGCGTCAGTGGACGCACATCGCCCCAAATCTCATCTTCAGGACGCAGAATCATGATTTCTTGCAGGTTGGTTGCAATTGATGCGGAAACTTGCACCACACGTTTATCTGATGTGCGCAAATAATCGTCGATTTCCTTGAGCAGATCGACTTTGGCCGAAAACGTAATTTCCTCAGTTGGATCAAAACTGTCATAGAGTGCGCGGTTGCTACGGCTGGGGGCATTGGCCAAGCGTGCCTCGCCCTGTCCTGCGGCCAAACCAACAGTATCTGATGCCCGTTTCAGCGCGGCTTCGGTCATTTCGGTGGAATGCGCATATCCCGTGACTTCGCCGCGAACAGCCCGCAAACCAAATCCTTCGCTGGCGTCAAAATTGGCAGACTTAAGTCGGCTATCGTCCAACATCAGACTCTCTGACCGGCGACGTTCGATGAATAATTCACCATCATCCGCACCCGCGCAGGTGTTTTTCAGAATATTTAAGGCCTCAGGTCGATTAAAATACTGTTCGAATGGATTGAAATCTGTGTCTGACATGCGCCGATCCTCGTTATATTCGTCATTTTGAAGATAAAAATTCAATTAGCGTCCGTTTGACGCAAGCTTAAATCTTTATTTCTGTGAATAAATATGGTTTTAAGCGCGGTGAATACAACGGGATTCCTTTCAAAGTTCGG
>JAKMGV010000203.1 GCA_022424725.1 Paracoccaceae bacterium | reverse complement strand
ACATTGCGATCCCGCGCATTGCCAAAAACGTCGGAAGCACCCCCCACATGATTATGATCCAAGCCGCGGATTGGGCCGATTGAAACGGTTCCAATCGCAGCGTCAGCATTGTGATTTGTATCACGATTGGCATCAAAAATGGGCTAAGCAGTGCAAGTCCAATGTTTGATCTGCCCTCTCGAGTCAGTCGCAGAACAATGTCCACGCCTGATGTGGGGTCCAAAACGGGAAGGTTTGTCCAAACGTTAAATGATCCAAAGGACACGGGCCAACGTGACAGGCGGGTGAATAGGAAAAATCCAGCGACAGTCAGGATTGAAATCACAAATGTCACCCCAGCCGATAGGCGGGCGGCATCCACAATCGTGTCACTGACGTCGAGAGGGAGCGTTAAAATAATCAACCGAATGGGCGAATACGGGAAATCCAACCCATGTCCAATGATTGTCCCAATCGCCATCAGCATCGTATTTGAATTGTCTGCGTGGTGCGCGTCCCGAAACAGAGTACTGACACATATAATTGCGATCAACGCACTTAGGTATCTGATCCTGTTATAGGGGGCGGCGTCGCGGAACTCTAACATGCTGGGATATGTGTTTAGATATTCAAGACAGATGAGCGCCCCTGCAATCAAGGCAGCGATCAATGTAATGGATGATCCATCGGACGCACCTGTTATCAGAACAATAGACGGAACCGAAATGGCCATTGCCACCGCAAGTGCACGAAATATCGCCCCTATGACCAAAAAGATCATGCTCACTACCTTAATTGATTGTGCGGTTTGGATACTTTGTCCGTGCCTGCTTCAATCATCTGCCTCATTTCTGCCACAATATTGTATCCGAAAGGATAAATTAACAATACAAAATTAATTTCGTTTGGGTGATTTTGAGCATTAGTTGGCAAACTGCGACGAAAAAGCCGCACTTTGACTGATATTTTCTTATCAAATTCAACGTCTTGGGCTGGGCACTGTGTCTGTTTGCAGTCAATGGAAATGCAAAAAACAACTCTGGGTAGATCGTTCTGTGCTCTATCACCCCTTTTTCCATTCGTAAGGTGTATCGAGCAATTTTGGCAACCAAATGCTGGTCAAAATTCACATAACACGCGCGAAATGGTTGATATACAACACAGTCCTTCCCGCAAAATGCCACAATATTTTGTTCAATTGAGTCGCATCAAGTTTAAAGCAAATTTTATAAATAGGTGAATACATGCCAATATTAATGACTCTTCTTAGCATTATTGGTGCTGCATATTTTTGGTCCGGTCGCGCAAGAAACGCCAGAGATGCGGCTGAGGATATCGTACATGTTGCAAGCGACGTTCGACTGGCGTTCCGACGCATGGGATTTAAGCGAAAGACCAATATCCACCCCGTGGACGCGATTGAGGATAACGATCAATTAACCGCAATTATTGCGAAAGCCTTTGTCGAGAAAAAGGGTGTTGTGACGCTGAATGATATTGTGCGCCTGCGCGAGGCGCTTCGACACGAATTTGATTGTACCGATCAGCGGGCTGAGGATCTGACCATTGTGGCGGATTGGGCCATTCGTGAATGTGGTACCGTTGACGCAGCCTTATCGCGTGCATCGCGTCGCCATTACAAAACCCACGAGATGAATGGGTTTCAATCGCTTATGCGGGTGATTGGTCAAATCACATGCTAAACGGACCTTGGTCCAAAGCAGAAAGAGACCTTAGATGATATCGCGGTGATTTTTCATATACGAAAATAGGTGCCCCCGCATGGGCGCACCCGCATTTCTTATGCCCAAGGGCGCGCGACGCCTGTTTTGGCTTCAAAGCTGTCGATTGAAGCCGCTTTTTCAAGGGTCAAACCAATGTCGTCTAACCCGTTCAATAGGCAGTGTTTGCGGAATGGGTCGATGTCAAATTTGATCACGTCCCCATCTGACGAAGTGATTGTCTGATCCTCAAGGTTGACGTCAACCCGCGCATTTGCGCCTTTTTCGGCGTCTTTCATCAACAGATCAACCTGTTCCTGCGGAAGTACGATAGGTAGCATTCCGTTTTTGAAACAGTTGTTAAAGAAGATGTCCGCAAATGATGTGGAAACAACAACCTTGATCCCGAAATCGGACAAGGCCCATGGCGCGTGTTCACGTGATGATCCACAACCAAAGTTGTCGCCTGCAATCAGGATTGATGCCTCGCGATACGCGGATTGGTTCAAAATGAAATCAGGAATTTCGTTACCGTCATCATCATAACGCATTTCATCAAACGCATGCACACCTAGACCTGAGCGTTTAATCGTCTTCAAAAATTGCTTTGGGATGATCATATCGGTATCGATGTTGACCAATGGCATTGGGGCGGCGATGCCGCTGAATGTTTCGAATTTGTCCATTACATCATCTCCCGAACATCTGTTAGACGGCCTGTGATCGCCGCGGCGGCTGCCATTGCTGGTGACATGAGGTGCGTGCGTCCACCACGACCTTGACGGCCTTCAAAGTTACGGTTTGATGTGGCAGCACAACGTTCGCCCGGTGTCAATTGATCAGGGTTCATAGCCAAACACATTGAACATCCCGCCAAACGCCATTCAAAGCCAGCATCTTTAAAGATGTCTGCAAGGCCTTCTTCTTCGGCTTGTGCGCGTACCAATCCAGAGCCTGGAACGATCATGGCACGTAGGCCGTCTTTGATCTTTTTGCCCTTTAGGATTTCTGCGGCTGCGCGCAAATCTTCGATACGGCCGTTCGTACATGAACCGATGAACACAGTGTCAATTTCGATATCTGTCAATTTTTGACCTGATGTCAGACCCATGTATTCCAGTGAACGTTTCGCGGCATCGACTTTGCCACCGTTGAAGTCATCTGCACTTGGAACCGTGCTGGTGATTGGCAATACATCCTCTGGTGATGTGCCCCATGTCACAACGGGTGCAATGTCTTCGCCTTTGATGGTGATGACCTTGTCGAAATGTGCACCTTCATCGGTGAACAGTGTTTTCCAATAAGCGACGGCTGCTTCCCACTCTGCACCTTTGGGTGCGTGCGGGCGGCCTTTGCAGTATTCGAATGTCTTTTCATCTGGGGCAATCAGGCCTGCGCGCGCGCCGCCTTCGATGGCCATGTTACATACGGTCATGCGACCTTCCATGGACAGATCACGGATCGCTTCGCCACAGTACTCAATCACATAGCCTGTACCGCCTGCAGTGCCCGTTTCACCGATAACGGACAATGTAATGTCCTTGGCTGTCACACCGGGGCGAAGTTTGCCTGTGATCTCGACCTTCATGTTCTTTGATTTCTTTTGAATCAAAGTTTGTGTCGCAAGAACATGTTCAACCTCGGATGTGCCGATGCCATGTGCCAATGCGCCAAACGCACCGTGTGTCGCTGTGTGGCTGTCGCCGCACACAACGGTCATGCCAGGCAATGTCCAACCCTGTTCTGGGCCAACGATGTGTACAATCCCCTGACGAACGTCAGATACGGGATAATAATGAATGCCGAAATCCTTGGCATTTTTGTCCAACGCTTCAACCTGAATACGGCTTTCTTCGTTGTCGATGCCTTTTGCGCGATCCAATGTTGTTGGAACGTTGTGAT
>JAKMGV010000202.1 GCA_022424725.1 Paracoccaceae bacterium | reverse complement strand
AGCGGCTTGGCGCATGATTTTTCAAATCTATTGACCATAATCTTGGGTGCGCAAGGGCGATTGGCAAAATTGGATTTGCCACCCGATGCGCGACAATTGGTGGATGCCACGCTGAACGCGGCCACCCGTGGTGGGGCATTATTGAACTCCATTGCGGATATGGTGGGCAATCGAGCACTCCATCCACGAGCCGTCACCATCACAGAGGTTTTGGAACAAATCGCCCCACTGGCGCAAAGTGCGTTGGAGAGCCAACATAAATTGTCACTGAAACCACCCAAAACAGATCACCACTGGTTATTAGATGCAGGTCAATTGATGGATGCATTGTTGAACCTGATCCTGAATGCACGTGACGCAATCGGTAAAGAAGGGACAATCACCCTTGCTGCCAAAATTGTAAAAGACACATGGATTGAATTTGTTGTTACCGATACGGGCCCTGGGTTTTCTGACAATGCATTACAGCATGCATTTGACCCGTTCTTTACCACCAAAGGGGAACATGGAACGGGCCTTGGCCTTAGCATGGTTTATGACGTGGCCAAGATGAATGGCGGTTCCCTAGTTTTGCAAAATGGGTTTCGTGGTGCGCGCGTGACCTTGCGCCTGCCCGCACGTCAGGCCATCGCGGAACACCCACCTGGAATGGCATTGTTGGTCGAGGATCAAACCGATTTACGCGATGTTTTTCGCAGCTATTTGACGGGTATGGGATATTCCGTGATCGAAGCAAGTGGTGTTGACGAAGCCCGTGCATTGTTACGCGAATTACCCGAAATCACCTTGATTTTGACCGATCTGCAACTGGAAGGCGAAGAAACGGGTGTCGATTTGATTAGCGGTTTAGAAAACACCAAACCACTTGTTCTGTTTATGTCGTCACTCCTTGCGGACCACCCATTGGTCATCCGTGCCCAGCGCATGGCACCTGTTCTTGCCAAACCATTTGAAATAGGCGATCTAAGATCAACTTTGAAAGATGCTTTGAATGTCACAACCTCTCGTCACGATCCTTGATGATGAACCCGAAATTCGTCGTATTCTGGCCGATACATTGGAAGAGGCTGGGTTTCGCACGATGGGATTTTCGCGTGCAACGGAATTTGAAGCGGCCCTGAAAAGCAATACACCAGACGTGTGTTTGGTGGACTTGGGCCTTCCTGATCGTGATGGCCTAACACTTGTGCATCGCCTTGCACTGGAACAGGGGGCCATTGTTATTATTATATCGGGACGCGCACAGGTTCAGGACCGTGTCACGGGGCTGGAATTGGGGGCCGATGATTACATCATCAAACCCTTTGAACCAAGCGAAGTTGTGGCCCGTATCCGCGCACGACTACGCAAAGATCGCGCACAGGTCGAACCAGGAAATCTTGCTAAATTCGCCGATTGGACTGCCGATTTTGATCGGTATTCATTGATTGACAGTCAGGGCGAAGAAACCCCATTTTCTCATGCCGAGGGCGAAGTTCTCCGCCTCTTTCTTGAAAGTCCGAAACGCCTGATTTCCCGCGCATTCATGCAAGAACGACTGGGCGGCGCCGCAGGTGAAAGCTTTGATCGCGCGATGGATGTGCGAATTTCGCGACTGCGCACAAAGCTGAAAGAAGACCCAAAAAACCCACAACTGATCAAAACGATTTATGGGGCGGGCTATATCTTTTTGGGCGACGTTAGCTGGGATCGTTAATTGAAACTGTCAAACGGGATGAATTTCACAAAATCCCCATGCGTGATCGTCACTGCGTGATCTGGCAGTTCGACAAAGCCATTTGCCCAACTTAGACCGCTAATGCGTCCCGATCCCTCGGATCTGAAAACCTCAACCTGATCCCCGCTTAACCGCGCGCGCAAATATTCTCGACGCCCCGGTTTTTTCCGTTTTTCGAAATTCGCCTTCACCCAATAGGATTGCGGCGTCATCCAATCTCCCCCTGCCAACACATTAAAGGAAGGGCGCGCAAAGATCATCGCACAGGTTGCCGCCGCGACGGGATTGCCAGGCAGGCCAAATATCGGCATAGTCCCCCACATGCCCATCGCCAAGGGACGACCGGGTTTCACAGCGATCCGCCAAAACGCGATTGATCCCGTTTCAGACAGCAATGCAGAAAGATGATCTTCATCCCCTGCAGATGCACCCCCAGAGGTCAGCAATACATCAACATTTTCTTGGGCTTGATCCAGTCGTTCGTGCAACTGATCGCGATTATCATTCACGTGTCCCAGATCAACGGCCACAAACCCCCATGCAGCGATTAGGGATAACAACATTGGTCGATTTGCATCATAAATCTGATGCGGGGCTGCGGATTGGGTGACATCACACACCTCATCCCCCGTGGACAAAACACCTATGCGCAAGGGGCGGAAACATTCGATTTGCGAAATGCCAACTGATGCGGCAAGGCTTAGATCGGTGGGCCGCAACCTTTGCCCCGTTGTCAGAACAACATCCGCTGAGTGAACGTCCTCGCCTGCCTTTCGGGTATTAGCGCCTAATTTCAAGGGTCCGTGAAAGACAACCTCTTGACCATCTGTGGCAACATCTTCTTGCAGAACAACGGTGTCCACGCCCTCGGGCAGTTGTGCCCCAGTTAGAATGCGCACAGCTTGCCCCATCGCCACCGCGGTTTCTAACGGCACTCCTGCCGCCGCACGCTCTGGATGCAGGGCCAGGCGAATAACCCCTTCTTCACTGGCAAGCGATCCTGAAAACCCGTACCCATCAACCGCCGAATTCGCCCGTGGTGGCGATGCGCGTGGCGCAATTACATCCTGTGCCACAAACCGATCACGCGCCTCTGAAATATCAACTCTTTCGGTCGAAACCACACAACGCAGGGCGGATTTCAACTGGGCCAGGGCATCATCAACAGGTGTCCAATCCACCCCAGACGGCAAGGCGAAACAATCGTTTTTTAATGGTGGTGGTGTGACCATAACGTCCCCTTAGTCATGCTGATCCCAGCAATCCATCCTTCTTCCCGCACCCTATCATCCAAACGATCACTTGGATAGGCGGCATCCCAATCCGCGCGGCGCACCTGTAAAAAGGCCTCTGTCGACATGCGGACCTGCACCGCGTCTTTGATGTGATAGGCCTGACTGGGAAACCGTTGGATCAAATCGTCCTGATCCAAGGCAAATATGGATGGAAAGATTTCGGCCAAAACCACCCCGTTAAATGCAGGTGGGATCGCCCCATCAAAGGGCCATAGATGAATATTAGGGAACCTAGAAACCAACTGATGCAGTCGTGCAATTCCCAACAACGCCTGTGACCCGACAGAGCCTGTCGTAAACAGTTTCCAACTGGATTGCGCGCCCTGTACCCCTGCTTCGGTCGCGCGTAACTCGGGCAATCCGTGACCTTGTCGCTGGCTGCCTTTATGAGGCAGATCTGCATATTGCACGATTACAGGTGCGCCCCAAAAGGGACCTACGCCCGGAAACGTCCTGTTGATATCTGCCGCAACCTGAAATCGATTATTTGCGTTTTGGGCATCATCCTGAATGCGATCCGCCAAGCACCGCCATAGCGATCGAACATCGCGTGATCCCGTCAGATGTTCTGCAAACCCGCGGGGATATCCAAATGAAAAATCAAACCCAATTAGGGTCGT